>NZ_JAMYTD010000018.1:0-129407 GCF_040322255.1 Mesorhizobium sp. M0166
TCGTTGCGACGATCGAACCCGGCGAATGCAAGAACTACTTCGCAAACGCCGGATACGCTTCCGTCAAAACGTGAAAGACTCTAGCGCCGGGCGGCCAAGCCCTCCTCGCGGACCGCGAACGCGGCATACTGGTGTTCAACGCTGACACTCTCGAGGCTGAGGCGGCGGCACGCGACAGCACCGTCGAGAACACCCAACTCGAAGCACTGGTGAAGGTGCTGAGCGCCTGGGGCCTGCTCGAGAACCTCTCGTGGGAAGAGCAGCAGTCGCTTGTCGCGGACATCGCAGCAGTGTTCGGAGCTCGCCCCTGATGGAGGAGTTCAACGACGACGAGATTCTCGGCCAGATCCTGCGCAAACCGACCGTCGAGGAGCCCTCTCAGCGTCCATTCAAACCCTGGCACCGGCCGCGCAAGCAGTGGGTCCGACGATACCAGTGGCACGATTCGCTTGTCGACATGCTGCGTGATACGCACTTTCCGGGCGACGCGAGGACGTTGCGCTATCTCAGCCTTCCCGGCGAGGATCTCCTGGACGTGCGCGTGCTCCGGGAGGCATGCGAGCAGGCGGGCCTCGATCTCCGCTTCACAGGCCTCAACTCGGTGCGGCGGGGGTCTGCCGACGATGTGCAGCTGAACATCTCAGAGAGCGAGGTCCGAGGTCTCGCGCGAATCCACAGCGGCTCGATGATCTTGCGCGAGCGGTTCGAATCTATCGCGAACCGGGGATCGCTTGCATACGCCGAGGTGCGAGGCGGCGGGCCCTTTCATGCAGTGAACATCGACCTGTGCGATCACATCGCGCTTCGAGCGGCTGGTGCCGGGCAGGCGACCGTGATCGACGCGCTCGCCGAGGTCATCCAGCTGCAGCTAACCAATGCGATCCATCCATGGCTGCTGTTCATCACCACACGCGTGGCACTGGACCGTATCGACGCTCGGAACCTTACCGCGTTGATCAAGGCTATCTCGGACAATGTAGCAGCGAGCGACGAATTCGGACGAAGGACTGGGGAGCTGCTCCGTGCCGAGGGCGACAGGCTTGGTGCCGTGCTAGCCGATCCAGGTTCACTGGACCCGCGGGCCTTCATGAACTTATTCGCACTCGGGTTCGGCAAGTGGCTGCTCCGATTCGTCGGAGCGGCTCACCCGGAACGCACCCTTCAAATGCTGCCGGGCTGTTTCTATGCGGTGCTCCCAGATCATCCCGACATGCTGTCGCTTGGCTTCCGTTGCGACGTTGTGCAGGCACCTGCGCATGACCGCTATCGCTTGGTCGGAGGGGGCACTGAGGTCGCCGTCGCAAACGAAGTGGACCATGGGCTACGCCTGCTCGACGCGACTGACGAGTTATTCGATCTCGACGAGATGCTTGGGCGGGAAGCTCAGCTGCTCGAGTCTCTGACGGTCGAATCCTCTAATCTGCTCCGGTCGGCACACTACGACGTGGATGGGACCGCTGGATACCGCGGCTGGTTGGAGGTCGATGCGGCGTAGCGCGCGGCCCGTCAGGCCGTCGCGGTCTCTTCACGCTCGGTATGTCTTGCGTGGCCTGGGGCGTGTCCCAGCACGGAGGCGAGATGGCTTGCCAGCTCCGGTTTCCTTGCATCGCACTCCCAAATGACCAAGACCCGCCATCCCAGCGCCGTGAGGGCAGCGGTGATCTTCGCGTCGCGCTCGCTGTTGCGCTGGAACTTCGCTGACCAGTAGTCCTGCCGGGTGCGGGGCATTCGCGCATCCCGGCAGCCATCGTGCTGGTGCCAGAAGCACCCATGGACGAGTATGATGGTCCGATGCCTTCGGAGCACGATGTCCGGCGTGCCGGGGAGATCACGGCGATGCAGCCGGAAGCGGTACCCGAGCCTATGGAGCGCGCGGCGCACCATGACTTCGGGCTTGGTGTCCTTCGATCGGAATTGCGCCATCATCTTGCGACGGGCTGCATCGTCGAGCACGTTCTTCGTTACCTGCATTACCCTAAGCTCGGCACCGACCTTGAAATCGTCAAGTCGTGAGGCAATTATCGGAGCGTTGGCTCAACCGCGTGCGCGCTGCTTCTCCGCGTGCGCGGCTGCAATGTGGGCATCTAGCTCTGCGACCTGCACTTGGACAGAGGTTGCGACTGCGCTGGCCACTGGCGGAGGCACCGCCTCGCTCACCTGGATGATCTGAGAGGAGAGGCTGCCGAGGAGCTCGTATTTTTTGGGGAAACCCTGAAGCAGCATCGCCTCATAAACGCTCAGCCGACGGCGGCAATCCGGATGGATGTGGACCTCCCGGTGTCCGTATGCGACCGTTGGGCTTGGTAATTCCCAGTGTAGCGTCTTGAAGCTGCGGTGGCGTCCGTCGCCTTGCCGAAGCGCTCCCGGTGTCGTGAACTTCGGTGATTTCGGGCGCATGCACCAATGGTTGGGATGGTGTGCAATGTCGAAGGGCTTGAGGTCGCGGTCGAAGAACGTAGCATCGGGGAGATCGCCGATGGCACCCCGGACATCCGGACGTCGCCCCTCTGCGCTGACAACCTTGGCCGGTGGCGACCAGACAGAGTCGCCGTATAGATCCCGGTTAAGGCCGACCACGAAGAGGCGCTCGCGTATTTGTGGCGTGGCGTAGTCGGTCGCCAGCAGGACGGCACGGCTGAGCGAGAAGCCGGCATCTTCGAAAGCCTTCTCAATTTGTCGGAGCCGATGCGCGTGCCGGTCGCTCATCAAGCCGGTCACGTTCTCCATGACGAAGAACTTCACCGGCTTGCGCTGATTGAGCGACTTCAGGAGTTGGGCGTATGCCAACGGCAGAGAATGCCGCGGATCGGCTTCAAGGTACACGGTATTGGCGCGGCTGAAACTCTGGCACGGGGGTCCGCCGATGATGCCCTCAGGCTCGAAGGTCGCCCCATGCAGTCGGTCGAGCTCGGCCAGCGTTAGCTTCGAGACATCACCGACGTGGCCGCGGTGCGCCCCTTTGCGGTTATGATTGTAGGACGCGACGCTGTCGGTACGAAGGTCGAAAGCCAATCCGATTTCGTAGTCCGCAGCCTCGAATCCCAAATCAAGTCCACCTGCCCCGCAGAAGAGGCTGAGTAGCATAAAATGCCTCCTCGGAAATGGCAGCAATCGTCAACAGCACCCCCGCGCAAGCATGCGCGCGCCGACACTGCCCGTCATCGCTCATTGCGACCAGAATGTCGAGGAGAAAGCGTTCTCAGTCCCAGTGTACGCACAACTGGAGTCGGGCTGGGTCGCCTCCCTGCGAGACTGGGCAACATGACAATCGCCTACGGCTGAACCGTGGATACACTACCCTGCATATTGCAATGCTTGAGAGGTTAGCGATTCGTGGCCAGTGATCTGCGAGAGTTCTACGACTGTCTCAACCGCGAGGAGGCAGAACTCGCGACCGAGATCGCGACCGATGGATTAGGTCTTCTGATGCGCGTCGCGATCAACGAGCTTGACCTCGACTTCGAGGCAATGAAAAGGGGCGGGACGGTTGGTGATGCCGATGATGAGCGCGCCTATCTCATGCGGATGGGCGTGGTCCGCATTATCAAGCTGGCGATGCAGGCGCATCCACAGTTCGAGGCTCCCACGCTGACGTTCCAGCGCGACTTGGCATATTCGCTTCCTGTGCTTTCATTGATCAACAAGGTCGGAACCATTGAGCACGGCCGACGGGTGGCGCAGAGCCTTGCCGCGGAAGCCGGCAAGATAGAGAGGCGGCCGGACTGCTTCCGCATCGTCCTTCCGGCCAATCTAATCGATCTCGAGCTGCATGAGCGTGAGCTAGATCGATACCATGTCAGGCGGCAACGAGAGATTTTTGCGCGAGGATACGGGGCGCTCGTGGATGTGCAGGTGGGCGACGAGGTGAGGTCGCTGCTCACCGCGCTCGTCTATCCGTTTCACACGCACTTCATAGGTTACGAAGCCGACCCTACGCTCGACTTATACTTCTTTGGGCATGCCTATAACGAGATCCAGATTTCCAAAGGCTTCGACACTTTCCACTTCGCCACAACGTTCGGCAACATGACCTTCCAGCACTATCAACTGGCAGCCATGTTCATAGTGTCGGTGGGAATGAAGCATCGGGCCTACGCGCAAGCGCTAATGGAGAAGGTGCCTACGATCCGGATCGAGGATGTCCTCACGGTGTCGGTCACCACGCATAGCTTCCTCGAGGGCCTTCGAGAATTCATCAACCAGGTCGGCGAGAAATTTGAAGGCCACGTGCCGGTGACGGAAGAAGGCGTTGGGATAATCTTCGCTGTCCTGTCTGTTAGTCGACGCAACCTGGCACTGTTGGATCGGCCCGGCGCGCCGATACCTCCCCTGATCCGGTGCTCCGATCACCATGTGATAAGACCCTTGGCCGGTGCGACCGCCGACAACGTGATGCTGTTCCTCCTCAACTCGCTTCAGCACAATTTCCCGACGGACTACGATCGGGCTCAGCGGGCGCGCGAGGGTGTCATGCAGCGCGCGGTCGAGAGAGCTCTCCGGTCCGTGCTCCCCGAGCTGGAGTATCGAGGAAACATTAAGTTGAGGCGTGGCCGGAAGGTCTTGACGGATATCGACTTGGTGCTTGCGGAGCAGCGCACAGGTCGCGTGATCCTCATTCAGCTAAAACACCAAGACCCGTACGGTGATGATCTCGCCACGAAGCAGGCAAGGACTGGGCGGCTGAATCAGCAGGTCGGAGACTGGCTGTCCAAAGTGCGCTCATGGCTTGCTGCCGCGGACACCTCCGAACTCCGAGCGACCCTACGGCTCCCATCCTCCGTGAATAGGCCGACGGTAAGCCTTTTGGTCCTGACGCGCCACTACGCGCATTCGCTCCGCCCGGTCGTCGGCGGCGACGATGCGGCTTTTTCCAATTGGACTCAGTTGGTCACGGCGGTTGCACGACTGCGAGAGCGGAAAGGTTCTGTTCTCGCGATGGATGATCTTATCAAGGAGTTGAGAGGCTTGAGCCTTCCTGAGGAGGAAGACTATCTCCCCGAGCCTCCCAGCGACTGGACCGTTGGAAGCTTGCGCTTCACGATCGAACAGGAGCGTGATTGAACGTTATCACGAAAGAGATCAGGTGAGTCGCACCAAATGGCTGAAATGGGGACACCATCTATCTCGCGACGGCTTCCTCCTCTAACCGAGATTGCGGTTATACGGGTTGACTTCAAAGGCCGCTTCGCGGATGCCCACGCTTATCAGCTTTGCCCCCTTCGAGGCAGCGAGACCCCCAGAAGCTTGATCAAGCTCCTGCCCGAAACCAGGAAACCCGATGCTCAGCCTTACAGTCTTTCTAAATCTCCTCCCCGGCATCAAGCCATTGAAGGCTCGCCATCTAATCCTCGAGGGATCGCTTCTGACCAGTGAGCAGCGAAAGGATATCCGGATGAGGGATCTCAACGTATTCGACACGGTACTGGAGGTCGGCCCCGACGCGGCGACCGCAATTATCGAGGCTTACCAGGCCGGCAAGCTGCCAATGCAGAAAGCCTCGCTTCGGCCTTCCTCGGTACCTGAAGCTGAATCCTATCTGGCCGATGCTCCCCGACTTCGTGAGGAGATCGCGGAGCGGCGACGCCTGGAGCGAGCCGTCAGCGATCCGTCGGTCCTCTGGGAAGCGGACCTCAGCAACTACCAACTCCTCGATCGTGTGTTCTTCGCAGCCAAGGGGGCGGGAGCAGGTACTCTCGTCCTCGCAGGAATCTCGGTCACCAAGAGCCTCGCCGGGTATTCGAGCAATTCCGGCAAGACGACTGGATGGCGGGTTTCGTTCTCATGGACGGCCAGTGACGGCCAGCAACGGTTGATAGAGAAAGTGCCGCCGGAGGCCGACAACCGCCGAAACGACCCGGAGCGGAACTGGGGATTGTACGACTAACCGCTTGATGGGAACCTGGGCAAGGGATTGGATTTTCCCTTGCGGTCGAGGCAGGCGAAGTCGTGCTCTGGCTTCACGTCTTGATTGGGGCGCGAAACCGATACTGCGTCGCAAGCAGGAATGGGAACTCTCGGGCAATAGCGAACTGGCCCATAAGGGTCGCCTGTAGAACGGCAGCTTATCGCAAATCCCAGCCGAAATCCGCCAGGCCGGTAATGGCCCATTTCGGCCGCTCAATAATATCCTTCGCGACGCAGCTATCCGCCGTTTTCGGCGTGTCGCGCCTTAATACCACGACGTTCAGCATACTCGATCAATGCAAGCTCAATGACAGCGGTTACCGAACGACGTTCGGACTCTGCGAGTTGTTCAGCCAGAGCTAGCACAGATGGGTCCAAACGCGTTGTGAATGGCTTTTTTATCATTGTCGCTTTTCGGCTTGAACTTGGCGTAGAAAAAATGCATAACAAAGCACGTGCAATGCACATGCATCGCGCGTGCTACGACCGATCATAGCTTCCAACACTCTGATCGGCCTGACCACAACCACGCTGTCAGTAGCTCGGATCATGGCTGATTCCGACAATACCACGACTTTGCCTCTCGTCACTCGCAGCAGGGGACTTGTGGCAATTGCGATTGCGAGAACCTGTCACCTGTCTTTCCGCCAACGGGACATTCAAAGCAGAGGATCTAAGAGCCGTACACCTTCACCCTTTTGGCCAGCCGACAGGAATTCGACACCCGCTTTTATCAGAGCCGCCTCAATGGCCTGCAAAGTGCTGATCCGGGAATCTACCTTGCCGTTTTCCAACCGGGCCAGCGCATTCAGCGACACAATTGCCTTGTCAGCAAGCTCCTGCTGCGACCAACCAAGCAAAGCCCGTGCGGCTCGAATCTGTCGTGGACTGACCATGAGTCCACAATCGGCAGGCCGATTTTCTTTGCCACATATAGGGTTATTTTACACCCTGTAAGGTATATTAAATGGCGATCGGCATTCGGGGGACCTCGGTAGGAGGCCGGGGTCACACCCTCACAATCCCGATCCGGCTGACTATGGGAGCATAGAAAGGCATTGTTGAAACCGCAACGCCTCGTCTTTCGGATGGAGCCGAAGCCAAAGATCGAGAGCGACCCGCATCCCGCCGATCAGCATGTCGGCAGGCAGATTGCGACCGTTCGCGTCCAGTCGGACGTATCGCAAGCCCAGCTTGCCCGATTGATAGGCATCAGTTTCCAGCAGCTCCAGAAGTACGAGAACGCGCGGAATCGCGTGAGCGCGTCGATGCTCTACGAGATCGCTACGTCGCTGGACGTTCCCGTCAGTCGATTCTTCGACGGCCTACCGGGAAACGATGGGACCCGCGTCGAGGCGCGGCCCCTGCCGGTCGATGAGCGCCTGGATTTCATTGCCAGCGCGGAGGGTCGACGCCTGATTGAGGGGCTAGTGAAACTTCCGCCGCGTGTGCGCGGTCGCGTCTCGTCCCTGATCGCAGCGTTAGGAGAAGAACTGGCCCTGCTAGACACAAAGGCGGACTGCGAGACGGCCGGCGAACCCGCGCCGGCCGAATGCAAAGCCGTCTGACGGCCGGTCGGGCCCGTCAGCCGAATTTTCGGGCAGCGGGCAGGGCGATGCGGCCGCAAGCCGAGGACACTTCGATTTCAACGCCGAACGCCCGCGAGCGGGTCGCGAATCCCTCAAGGATCGCTCGCGCCGCGCTTCCCGTCACGGCGACGGGCACCAGTCTGCCTGTTGCTGATCCGGGAGATTGGGCCTCCGCGCCGATCAGGACGGGCAGGAGATCTATTTCTGCGAGGTTTCCGCCCGCATCATAGCGGCACGCGGCCACAATGCTTTGCCAGACTTCCGGTGGATCCCATTCGTTTTCGTCGGGGTGGACGTGGAATAGGAAGTTTCCGATGCCGTAGAAGATCGGCGAGCCGTTGTAGATTTCCACCGCCTGCAGAACCGGGGCGCCGTGGCTGACGAACATGTTGGCACCGGCGTCGATGCACATTCTGGCAAAGGTCTGCACCCAGCGCGGCACGTCCTGCCAACCTGGTTCCCAATGATGGTGGTGCAGATAGGCGATGACGAAATCGCCTTGTGCCGCGGCGTGCCGGATGGCGGACAGATGGACACTCGCGCTGCGCTGATCGACTTCGATCAGACGGCCGAAGTCGGCGGCTTGCGTGAACACGGTGCCGTAGAAATTGATCTCCTTGCCGTCCGACACCACTACCGGGTCCTCCGGTTGCGCATAGTTGGCCAGTTCAAAGGGGGAGCTTTGCAAATGAGCGCCCAGCCTTGCCAGTCTGCGGAAATGTCCATCCGGCACCCCCATCTTGCGAACGGTGTTCAGTCGATTGACGCCGGGCCGAGGCGGCCGGAAGGCCGTGCGGTCTTCGGCATACATGTTGGTCGGGCCAGGGCCTGCATCCATCGCCAGAAGCGCGACCTCGCGCTCCCCCAGCCGGCGGCGGCCCGGTTTCCTCGCGTCAGTCTCGTTCGCCCCGATGCCGGCATGCAGGAAACCGCGTGCTTCAACCTCCTCCAGCGTCGAGAGGATGCCGCCAGCTCCGAGATCGAAGGCGTGGTTGTTTGCGAGCGCAAGCGCGTTGAAACCGATGGCCTGCAATGCGTCGAGCGCTTCAGCCCTGGAATATCCGAAGTATTTGCCCTTGGTCGGCCACCCGCCGTGCTTGCCGAGGATTGTCGATTCGAAGTTGGTGAAGACGACGTCGCCTTGGCGCAGGAAGTCCGTAACCGCAATGAAGCGTTCGTCTTTGAGGTCTCGGATGTCGTGCTTGATCAGGGATTGGCCGGTAACGACCGCGCAGAACTGGTCTTTCATGGGGCTCGCCTTGAAGGAGGGGAGGGCGCCGACGTTCCGGCCAGCGCCACGTCAATGTCGAAGTCGGTTGCCGCCTATTGCGAGATGGCCGGTGAGATATCGCTTTTGAACCATTTCAGGCTCAGCGCCTTGATCGTCCCATCCTTGGTGGCCGCGTCGATGGCCGCGTTGAACTTGGCGAGCAACTCGGTATCGTCCTTGCGCATGCCGGCGCCGACGCCAGGCCCCCAGAGCCCGCCCTTCAGTTCCGGTCCGAAAAACACCGCGTCCGAACCGGAAGGCGTCTCCAGAAAATCCCGCCAGGTGAAATAGTCGGCGAGGCCGCCGTCGATGCGACCCGCGGCAAGATCGAGCTTCATGTTGTCCTGGCTGTCATAACTGCGAATGGTCACGACATCGCCCAGCATTTCCTTGACGACTGCTTCCGAATTCGACGAGCGCAGGGCCCCGATCGCCCTGCCGGCGAGTGTCGATCTGAGGCGTTCGATGGTCGCCTTTTCCTTGTCGCCGATGCTCGAGAGGTTGACCTTCTGCTTGATGTCACCAGGATCGAGACCCAGGTCCTTGCGCACAACGAACTGGTTGAAGCCGGTGGCGTAGGGAACTGAGAACGCGATCTTCTGCTTGCGTTTTTCCGTGATCGCCATGCCGGACATGATGACGTCGAACTTGCCGACAAGCAGTGCCGGGATGATGCCGTCCCAATCCTGCGGGACGAAGGTACATTTGATCTGGATGCGACGGCACAGCTCCTGTCCGACATCGATATCGTAACCGTAGAGTTGACCGTTTGCGTCGGTGCTGTCCCAGGGCGGCGAAGCCCCTTCGGAGGCGATCGTTATGACGCGCTCGCTTTGCGCGCTCGCCGGAAATGCAGACATCAGGGATGCGATAGAAACAGCAATAGCCAGGGGTATGCGCATAATGCACCTCTTCGTTGGTTCAGATGGAAAGGGCCGCCAAAAACCCGCGGGTCAGGGCAGGGGCGTCGTGATCTCTGGGTCAGGTAGGGCGGGGCGCAATCGCGCCTTTCGTCGACGCACTGGATGGCCGTCGGTCGACAGCCGCCGTTCCAGGAGTTGGATCGCCTTTACGGCAATCGATGTCAGCGATAGATAGATCGCTCCGGCGACGATGAAGATCTCGTACGGTGCGAACGTCGTCGAAACCATCTGTCTCGCCATGCCGGTGATTTCGAGCAGCGTAACGGTGCTCGCCAGGGACGAACCCTTGATCATCCCGACGATCTCGTTGCCGTAGGCCGGGAGCGATATCCTGAAAGCGATCGGGAAAGTGACCAGGCGAGCGATCTGGAAGCGTTTCAAGCCGAGAGACGTGGCCGCCTCGGTGACACCCTTTGGCACGGACTGGAGGCCGCGGCAAAGGATCTCTGTGGTGTGTGCCGCGCTGTTCAGCGAAAATGTCAGAAGGGCGCACCAGAAAGGGTCGCGAAGGATCACCCAGAAGATGCTGGCTCGCACCGCCTCGATCTGAGCCAGGCCGTAGTAGAGCAGGAAGAGCTGAACCAGCATCGGCGTCCCGCGGATCACATAGGTGTATGCGAGCACCGCGAGCGAGAAGCCGGGACGTCCGAACGCGCGGATAAAGGCCAGCGGCACGGACAGAAGAAATCCGGCCGTCAGCGACAAGACCGTCAGGGTCAATGTGAGACCAACGCCCGAAGGCAGGATAACCATTGCGTCGAACATCAAGCCGAGGTTCATGGGTCGCTCCCTCCTACCGGCCGAGTGCCGGATAGCGCCGCTCAGCCAGCCGGATCGACAGCAGCGTGACGGTGGTCAGCGAGAGATAGAGAGCGGAGGCCGCAAGGTAGAAGGTCAGTGGCGCGCGCAAGGATCCGGCTCCCACATACGCAACGCGCATGATGTCGGTCAGGCCGACGATCGAAACCAGCGCGGTATCCTTGAAGAGCGAAATCCAGAGATTGCCATAGGCAGGCAGCGCCAGCCGCAGCATCTGCGGTCCGGTGACGAACATCCAGCGCTGCCAGGCGTTCAGCCCAAGCGACTTTGCCGCTTCGGTTTGACCCGCAGGCACAGCCGCAATCGCGCCGCGAAACACTTCGGTCGCATAACCGCTGAAAACGACCGAGAGCGCGATAACGCCTGCGGTGAATGCGTTCACCTCGACATACCGGCCGGCGATCTTGCTGGCGAGCGTGGTTCCGCCGAAGTAGATGAGCAGGATAACGAGAAGTTCTGGTACACCACGGACAACCGTGGTGTAGGCCGTCACGACGCTGTTGAGGCGCGGTTGTGCCGCGCCCTTCGAAATAGCCAAGAACAACCCAAATGCCGTACCTAGGCAGCCGCTCACAAGGGCCAGGCTTATGGTCACGGTGAGTGCGACAACAAACTGAGTAGTAAAACCACCCATGGGGCGCTTTCCTCGACTCGCAATACCGCAAGATACGCCGGTCTTTGTCGCTCAAAACCAGTCGTGTAACCCAAGGTTGCGAGTTGTTATATTTGTAATTTGGAGTTAATTTGAGATATTGGCTAATTCTAGCGCCTGAAATTACACACTCAATCTATAATTTTTATTATTTTATCTATAACGCACCGTTATATACTGAGTCGGTTCGTTGCTCCCCAGGTTGGCGGTATCCGCTTCCCGGGTGGGCGTTATCAGGGAAAGGAGCGCAGGGAATGGAGTTGCTGCAGAGCGACCTGAAGCTCCGTCAACTGAAGGTCTTCCGGGAGGTGTTACGGGCCGGTTCGACAAGGCGGGCGGCGGCTGCGCTCGGGATAAGCCAGCCGGCCGTCAGTCAACACGTGAAGCAACTCGAGATCACGCTCGGCATCACACTCTTCAAGAGATCAGCCAACCGCATCGTCCCCTTGCAGGAAGCCTGGGAACTCCTGCGAAACGTAGAACTTGCCCTGACGTCGCTGGATCGCCTGGAGGCGTCGATCTTCGCTATGAAGAACGAGGAAAAGCAGCGGATCGCGATTGCCGCTCCCTCCGTTTTCGGTTTCGTGACCTTACCCAAGGTCGTGGCGATTATCCGCTCACAGACCGCTTCGAATGTGCGGTCGATTTCGGGCAGCTACGACCAGATCGGCGAGCACATCCTGGCCGGGCGCGCAGATCTCGGAATCTCGAGACTGCCGCTGGACCCAAGTCTGTTTGAATGGGCGCCGCTTGGGTCAGCACGAAACGTATGCATCTTTCATCCCGACCACCGCTTTTCAAAACAGACCTGTATCGAGGCGCAAGACCTGGCAGGCGAAACGATCGTCGATATCGATCCCCAGTTCGCCGCTCACCAGATGAACTTCAATGCCTTGCGCTTCGCCGGCGTTGAGCCAGACATACTGGTGGAATTCGATTGCAACGGTCACGAAGCCGGATACGTCTCGGCTGGCCTGGGCATTTCGATAACCAACGAGATCATCGCCCGTGAATACGCGGCGTTTAACCTCGAAGCAAAACCGGTGGAACCCTCCGCGCTCTATCACTACGTTGCGATTTGGCAGAAGGGCCGGACTTTTTCGAACGCGCTGAATGTATCGCTTGAGGCGATCATCGCCGCGTTTTCCCAGATGCCGTCCGCTAGAGGGGGATCATTCCTTGAGGGCTGATGTCCTCGGCAGCCGCTGCCCATGAACAAGAGGCAGCGGTTCTTTCTGACGGAGCAATCGGCCCGCGCCCTTGAACACAATGCGGGCTTTTGTGCAAAATAGCCCCGATGTCAGGTTGTCTTGATGCCGATCTTGCGGCGCTTGGCCGGCGCCGGCAACGTTACGGGTTCAGGCGCTACGGCCTTCCGTCCAAGGCCGATCGCCTTTGCCATCGCGGATCGCACCGCGGCATAGTTCGGCGCAACCATTGGGTAATCGGAGGGCAGGCCCCATTTCGCCCGGTACGCATCCGGCGAAAGATCGTAGTGAGTGCCAAGGTGCCGTCTGAGCGATTTGAACTTCTTGCCGTCTTCCAGGCAGATGATGAAATCGGGCGTCACCGATTTCTTGATCGGGACCGCGGGTGTAGGCTTCTCTTCCGCTTTGGGTGGGAGTGCTCCCTGCAGCTTGCTGATCGCTCCATAAGTATCGGCAATTACCCGGGCGAGTTCTGCGACTGGAACCGGGTTGTTGCTGACATAGGCGGAAACGATGTCAGCTGTTCAATTCCGCGTCGGAGTTAAGATCTTCAGGCATTTGGCCAACCCTTCATTTGCTCTTCAGTTGCCGTAGCCCCGATCTACGTCAGCAGCCTCGCTACAGCAAAGCGCACCGGGTGCACAAGACGAGAAGTTGCAAAGAGAGACGTGGCGGGGGCATGGGTCACGAAACTCTGCATGAAGCAGCTCAGTCGAGGCACCGCCCAGCAATGAAGGTGGAAGTGCAATTGGGCGGGAGGGCGGAAGTTGGTTTTTGAGCGAGCCTTGTTATGCGGCCGGCTGCATGGCTGCCCTCACTAGCATGCCGAACAGATCTCGCGGCTCGTCGGGATCGGCGAGCTCCTCGTAGAGGCCGGTCGCTTGTGGCTGGCGCGCACGTATCGCAGCGCCGAAAAATCCTCGATGGCGAAGCCGACGGAATCGAACAGCGTGATCTGCTGACCTCCCGGCGGCCTTGCGCCCTGGCGTCCCGGAATTCGGTCACCGAGGGACAGTTGGAGTCCAGCTGCTGGATCTCGCACTCGATGCGTGTCTGTGGTGGGAATTCGACGAAAATGTCGGAGCCCAGCAGGATATCGCGGTGCAGTTCAGTCTGACCGAAACCTTAAGCTTCGACGTTGATCGCGCTCATCTACGCCCCGGAGGACCCCTTCAACAGCTCTTCTATAAAATCAGCCACAATTGTCGAAGGCTCCCTTTGAGGCGGAAGCAACAGAAGCGTCCGAAAGTGAATTGCTGGCTCGAAGGGCACGATCATCATTCCCCGTCCGAGGAAGGGGTCCGCCGTAATCGGATTGACCATGCCGCAGCCAAGACCAGCCTCGACCATCGCCGCGATCGTCGTCGAATAAGGGGTCTCCAAGACAATTTTTGGCTTCACCCCATGCTCCGCGAAAATCGCCTCCGCCTCTCGCCTTGTCGTGTCCTCCGGCGCGAGTGCGACGAAGTTTTCATCGTGGAGGTCTCTTGGATAGATGACTGCTCTGCCCTGCAAACGGTGGCCCGGAGGCAGGGCAATGGCAACCTGATAGCTGGCATAGGGCCGAGCGATGACGCCCGCGAGATCGATCTCGTCGGCCGCCACACCGACGTCGAACTGGCCGGAAGCAACCAACTCCTTGACCGAGGACGACATCCGCGCTTGGAACGTTATAGCCACCTGCGGGTGGCGCTTCTGGAACGAGCGCATGACTTTCGGCATGACGTTAGTGCTTAACGCCGACAGGCTTGCCACTCTTATTTCGCCCGACCCGAAGTCTCTTATACGCGCAGCCGCACTCTTGAGATGGATCAGGCCGGAAAACGAGGTTTCGACCTCTCGGAAGAAGAGCCGCCCTTCCGCAGTTGGGCTCATGCGCCCCTTAGCGCGATTGAACAGCGCAAAGCCGACGGTGCGCTCCAACTCCTGAACCGCCTTGCTCACGGCCGGCTGTGAGATGCGCAGGACCTCGGCCGCACGTGTCGTCGTGCCATTTGTCATCAGGGCGTGGAAGACTTCGATCTGCCTCAGGTTCATCCGACCCTATAACCTCCGCGAATAGTAAACCGTAATCTTGATATTAGACCGCATAGTGAGGAGTGTGCTTAAACAATCGCCATGTCCAGGGGGTGGCGAGAGAATGAACGACTTTACTGAAGTAGTGCTGACCCCGAAGGTTAGGAATGAGGGCTTCGATCCGCTTGGAACGGCGGTCCATAGAGCCTCGACGATCGTGTTCGAGAATGCGGAGGCCTACGCCAACCGCGCGCAGCGCGGGCCTGAAGGATATTCCTACGGCTTGTACGGCACGCCGACGACGCGCACGCTCGAACAAAAGCTTACCAAGCTCGAAGGCGGCGTCCGGACGTTCCTCGCCCCTTCTGGCCAAGCGGCCAACTCGGTAGCGATGCTTTCTTTCCTGAAGGCTGGCGACAACATCCTCGTTGTAGACACGTCCTATCCGCCCGTCAGGGACTTCGCCAACCAGGACCTGGCACGCTTCCAGATAGAGACGAGGTACTTCGATCCATCCACGATCGATGATCTCGAAAGCAAGATCGACGAGCGCACCGCGATTATCTGGTGCGAGTCTCCTGGTTCGACGAGCATGGACGTCCAGGACATACCAGCCATTGTGGCGGTGGCCCGGCGCCGCGGCATTCTCGTCGGATGCGACAACACTTGGGCGACGCCGCTGAACTTCAAGCCGATCCTGCACGGCGTCGATATCGTCACAGAGGCGTTGACCAAATACATTTCCGGGCACTCCGACATACTGATGGGATCGGTTACGATCGCCCGTCCCGAACACGAGGCTGTGGTCAAGGGTTTCATGGGACGCTTTGGGATAGGCGTCTCGCCGGACGACGCGGCCCTCGTCCTGCGCGGCATGGAGACACTCGGCATCCGGATGCAGCGCTCGTTCGAAAGCGCGCGGACCTTGGTCGAACAGATCGAACGGCATTCGTTGGTAGACCGCGTGCTGTGGCCGCCGCTCGCCCATTCGCCTGGTCATGAATTCTGGAAACGCGACTTCGTTGGAGCGAGCGGGGTATTCGGCGTGCTATTCAAGGACGCCTGCACCGCACATGTCTCACCAGCGCTCGACGTCTTGACGACATTCGCCATCGGCGCCTCCTGGGGAGGTACCCGCAGTCTCGTCGCGCCGATGCCCATCCGGCAGAACAGAACGGCGACAGAATGGCTCGCGTCCGACCTCGTGCTGCGCATCAGTGTCGGGATCGAGGCGCTTGAGGACTTGCAGGCGGACGTCGCCCGCCTGCTCGAAGACATATCTGTACGGACCGCACAAGATCGGTCCGGCACGGGAGCTCGCTCCTACGGGTAATCAAATCAAAAACAAGGGGAATGGAACATGGACAGCAGCAAATTCATAACAATTCACAGACGGTCGTTTCTGACAGGATTGTCCGGCATGATTGGCATCGCCGCCGGCGGCTCCCTTTTTCCGAGCATGGTCGCGGCCGCGGCTGATAATGATACGCTTAGGATCGCCATCTCTGTGGCCCCTGGCGACCTGGACCCTCACAAATTCAAGGGGCTCTACGCGGTCCAGGACATGGTGTTCGAACCACTCGTCACGTACTCCTATGACGGAAAAATTGAACCTGGACTGGCGACCGCTTGGTCGATCGAGAATGAGGGCAAGCTCCTGCGCCTGACGCTCAGAGAGCGGGTGGTCTTCCATGACGGGACACCCTTCGACGCCACCGCCGCCAAGTGGAACCTGGGGCGCTGGATGGGGCAGGCTGACAACAACTGGATGAACTGCTCCAGGCTCTTCGTGGACGCCACCGTCGTCGACGACAATCATATCGATATCCGCTTCAAGGAGCCCGTTCTTGGGCTTCTGCAGGAATTGGCCTATGTCCGCCCCGGTCGTTTCCTCAGCCCGAAATCGGTCGCGGCTGATGGGAGCTACAAGGCTCCGGTCGGGACCGGTCCGTGGCGTGAAATCAGCGCGGATAACTCGGGCAGCGTCTTCGAGCGGTTCGACCGCTATTGGGGCGAGAAGCCCAAGTTCTCGAAAGTCCAGTTGAAGGTGCTCCCCGACTCGCGTGGCCGTATGGCTGCGCTCAGAGCCGGCGATATCGACCTAATGGGTGGGGCCTTCGTATCGCCGATCACCGCGATCGAGGCCCAGACCTTGAAGCAGGCGGGGCTAGACGTCGTTGTGGAACCCGGTTCGACGACGATGATCATGGCATTCAATCCCGACCGCGCTCCAGCTCTCAAGGAAGTCGCAGTCCGGAAGGCCATCGATATCGGCATCGACCGGGCAGCAATTTCTAAGGTACTTTATCGCGGGATGGCAGCGACGTCGGCCAATCTCTTCGCCGAATCCGTGCCACTGGCCGGAAAGCGCTATGAGGTTCCCCAGATCGACGTCGAAGGCGCAAAGGCGCTTTTGGAAAAGGCAGGATGGGTCGGCAGTCCTGTGAGAGAGAAGGATGGCTCTCCGCTCGCTCTCGAAATTGTCGTCAGCGAAGAACAAATTCCCGGATCGAGATCCGTCGCCGAGGTGCTTCAGGCGGAACTGCAGGAGATCGGCATTCAGCTTACGATACGCTCGGTGGACCATGCGTCGCGACACAGCGATATTCCCGAGCGCAAGTTCGATCTTGCTTTCTTCCAGACATACGGCGCTCCATACGAGCCTTTCGCCACAATCGTCGGTCTTTTCCTGTCTACCTACGACAACGGCGTCGACGGTAAGCTGTTCGTCGATGCCGAGCGGCTCGATCCGCTCGTGACCGCGACGATGTCGGCGTTGGATCCAAACATGGAAGCCAACGTCCAGAAGGTTTACGATTGGCTGCACGATAACGTCGCCATCGCTCCACTGCTTTACGTGCCAGGTATCTGGGCGCACTCCAGCCGCGTCAAAGATTTCAAGGCCCCGGCAACGGAGTACGATATGCCTTACGAAAACATCAGCCTGAGCGAATAGGAGACGCCGTGTTCTTCTTCATCGCAAAGAGAGCCCGGAACGCGCTCGTTCTGCTTTTTCTGGCTTCGGTGTTGTGCTTCTCCCTGGTGGTGTCAGCCCCAGGCAACGTCGCCATCTTGATTGCGGAGCTTCGTACCCCAACGGCGACCAAGGCAGACATTGCCAAGGTCGCCGAGGAAATCGGCCTGAACAAGCCATTGCTCATTCGATACACGGACTGGCTTGGCAATGCCGCTCACGGCAACTTCGGTATCTCCTACAAGACTGGCGAGGACGTTGGAAACGCTCTTCGGAGCCGGTTGTCGGTTACCGCGACGCTGGTCGCCGGCGGAGCCGTGGTCGCCCTCGTCTTGAGTTTGCTCATAGGATTTCTCGGGGCCCTGTGGGCACACAGAATGCCCGACCACATTGCACGCGGACTAGCGTTGTTCGGTGCATCCACGCCCTCGTTCTTCGTCGGTGCGCTTCTGGTCTATGCTTTCTCGGTCTCCTTCAAGATATTTCCGACATTCGGCTACGACGGTTTTCGCAGCTTCATATTGCCATGGCTCACAATAGCGATGCTGCCTGCTGCTGTCCTCAGCCGCGTCGTCCGAGTCGGCCTCGAGGAAGCCATGGCGCGTCCGTTCGTCCTCACCGCGATGAGCAAGGGCTTCAAACGTGAGCGGATACTCATGCGCGACGCTTTGCCCAACATTGCGCCGACCTACCTGAATGCGCTCGGAACTCAGATAGGTCTCATGGTCGTCGGCGCCGTCGTGGTGGAGCCGCTGTTCGCCTGGCAGGGGGTCGCAGAGCTGTTCCTGACCGGGGTCCGGTTCCGCGACTTCATGGTGGTGCAGGCCTGTCTGCTGATCTTCATAACCTTCTTCATTATCTTGAATGTGATCGTGGACGTCCTGATGATGCTCACCGATCCGCGCATGCGCCGGCAAAGGAGCGGATCATGAACATTGTAGGCAAATTGGCAGACCCGATAGGAAAACTGCCGCGCGCATCCGTCATCACCATTGGCGCTTTCGTATTCATCGGCGTGTTCGCACCGCTGCTCACACCTCACGCACCGAACACTCAGAATCTGCTGCTCGCAGGCGAAGGGCCAACCATGACACACTGGCTGGGCGCCGACCACCTTGGGAGGGACACGCTCAGCAGACTGATAACCGCTGCCCGGACCTCACTTGTCGGCGTCTGTCTCGTGCTCGTCATCGCCCACACGATAGGAACCACCATCGGAACGGTCGCCGGATATCGACGCGGCTGGACGGACGAGATCCTCATGCGCATTGTCGACGTCGGTCTCGCTATCCCAAGCCTTATCATTTCGCTCGCGGTCATCGGCGTATTCGGGGCCAGCTACTGGAACATGATCCTCGCCTTGGCGCTGGCTTGGTGGCCGGGTAGCGCTCGCGTCAGCCGCGCAGTGGCCGTGACCGTCATGAACAAGCCTGAGATGGAGGCGCTGCGCGTCCTTGGTGCTAGCCCAATGCGGATCTACTTCGTCCATCTTCTTCCAACGACGCTCGGCGCCGTCCTTGTCTATGCCACGGCAGACGCGGGCGCAGTAGCTCTGGCGATTGCCACTCTGAGCTTTCTCGGCCTCGGTATCCAACCGCCGACCCCGGAATGGGGGCAGATGCTGGTCGATGCGCTTCCCTATCTGGAAACCGATCCACGGCAGGTCGTTCTCCCGGGTCTTGCCCTTACGTTGGCCGTGATTGGATTCAATATCCTAGGGGAAGCAGTCGCGCTGAACCGCGTGCCGACCCCGCTCACGAACAAGATGCTTGTCGCCCGTCGCCGCGCCACGGCGCTCTGGGCAAAGGAGTCGATCTGATGCCCGCTGAAACCGTACTGGACGTGAGAAACTTGACGGTCGATCTCCTAACTCGCCATGGGGCGGTCCGTCCGGTCGATGGCGTCAGTTATTCGATACGACGCGGGGAGACGTTGGCTGTCGTAGGCGAGAGCGGCAGCGGCAAGACCGTGATGAACTTCGCTCCTCTCGGTCTGATGCCGCTTGGTGTAAAAGCGGACGTTTCGGGCTCAGTGGTCTTCGACGGCACCGAGCTGGTTGGAGCCTCCGAGGATAAAATCAGACACTTCCGTGGAAAGTCGATAGGCTTCATTTTTCAGGACCCGATGAGTGCACTGAACCCCGCAAGAAGGGTGGGGCGGCAAATCGCGGAGATGGCTGAATTCCACTTGGGCATGTCGGCAACTGCCGCCGAAGCAAGGGCGCTAGACCTTCTTAAATTGGTCGACATATCCGACCCGGCGGCGCGACTAAGGCAGTATCCTCACGAACTGTCCGGTGGCCTCAGGCAGCGCGTGATGATTGCAATTGCCATCGCGGCCGAACCCAAGCTCTTGATTGCGGACGAGCCGACCACCGCGCTCGACGTCACCGTTCAGGCCCAGATCCTGCGCCTGCTCAAGAACATTCAGTCAAAGCTTAAAATGGCGATGGTTCTCATTACTCACGACATGGGCGTCGTCGCAGGATCGGCAGACCGAGTGGTCGTCATGTACGCAGGCCGGAACGCGGAAACTGGTCCCGTCGAAAAGGTTCTGGTTTCGCCGCATCATCCCTACACAATGGGGCTGATCGACGCCATCCCGCGACGTGAAGACGCGGTCGGGGCACCCTTCCGGGGACTCCCCGGCGTGCCGCCTATACTCGCGGCGCCTATTGTCGGGTGTGCTTTTGAGCCGCGCTGCGTTCATTCGGTCCAAAGCTGCAAATCGCATCGGCCCAGGCTCGTCGAGACGCTCGATCCTTCGGTCTTTGCCGCATGTCCTGTGATCAACAACCACCTCTTGGAGAGAGTAAGCTGATGGCTGTTCTCGAAGTCGAAAACCTTGTGACGAGCTATCCCAGCGCGATGAGGGGCAAGACCATCAAGGCCGTAAATGACGTGTCAATCACGTTGAACGCGGGCGAAATCGTCGGCCTCGTCGGCGAGTCTGGCTGCGGCAAGTCGACACTTGGCCGATCCATCGTGGGGCTGGAGAAACCTCAGTCGGGTAGAGTGATCTTCGACGGCGTCGATCTCGGATCCCTCTCGGGCGGACGCCTTAGGGAAGTGCGCCGTGCCGTCCAATACGTGTTCCAGGACCCCTACGCCTCGTTGAACGATCGACAGACCGTTGGCGAAGCAATCGCAGAGGCTCTGATCATCAAAGGGATGCGCTCGAAGGAACAACGTGCGGCGCGTACGACGGAGCTGTTGGACCAGGTCGGACTGGCGACCCAGGTCAGGGACCGGTTCACCCGAGAGCTGTCCGGTGGACAGCGTCAACGTGTGGCAATCGCGAGGTCACTTGCCGTGGAACCGCGGGTGCTGATCTGCGACGAGCCCGTTAGCGCGCTCGATCTTTCGATCAGGGCGCAAGTGATGAATTTGTTCATGGGACTGCGCAGGGACCTTGGCGTCGCCTGTCTGTTCATCGCTCACGACCTCGGCCTCGTTCGACAGGCTTCGTCGCGTGTTTACGTCATGTACCTTGGTCGGATCGTCGAGATGGGAACGTCTGAGGACGTCTACAACCATCCGAGCCACCCCTACACCCAGTTGCTGCTGGCATCGGTTCCAGCAGCCGATCCCATTGAGGAGAGAAATCGGAAGGTCCCGCTGCTCGTGGGAGAAATACCGAGCCCGACCAATCCTCCGTCGGGATGCGCGTTTCGGACGCGTTGTCCACTAGCTGTCGCCGACTGTGCGACAGCACTCCCGCCTCAGATCGAGGTCAGTGCCGGTCACCGGGCGGCGTGCGTGCTCGCGGAAAAGGTCTTCCGTGGAGAACGCAGTGCTCTCGACGTCCCGCCTGAATCCGGAAGAATGCCCGGGCAAGTGCGTCTGATGACTGCCGCCGCCCTCTGAAATTAATCATTCAAGATCGAGTCGCACCTGCATGAGTCTGTCATCGGACATCGCCCTGCTGTCGCTTGCGGAACTGTCCCGCAGACTTCGCGCGAAGGAAATATCTGCCCTTGAACTCACGAAGACGTACCTCGACAGAATCGCTGGGCTGGATCAGAGACTTCACAGCTTCAACTCGCTGCGAGCTGAAAGCGCGTTGCAGGAGGCATCTGCGGCGGAGCAGGCGCTCGTGCGCGGGGAGTGGCTAGGCCCTCTGCACGGCGTGCCCATTGGCATCAAGGACCTGATCGATGTCGCGGGACTGCCGACCACGGCGCAGGCGGTTCATCGGCGCGACGCGATCGCCAGCGAGGATGCAGGCGTCGTCGCATCCTTGAAGCGGGCCGGCGCGATTATCCTCGGGAAGCAAGCAACCACCGAATACGCAGTCTCCGGAACGCAGTTCGATCTTGGCTGGCCGCCCGCCCGCAACCCGTGGAACCTCGATCTCGACCCATCGTCATCATCGAGCGGCTCGGCGATTGCGGTTGCGGCGGGTTTGTGCGCCGGGTCGGTGGGGACGGAGACCGCAGGCTCGATACGAGATCCTGCCGCGTGGTGTGGGGTCGCAGGTCTCAAGCCGACCGACGCGCTGGTAAGCCGAAAGGGCGTACTTCCGCTGTCACGATCAATGGATTGCGTCGGTCCGCTAGCCTGGACGGTCGAGGACTGCGCCCTGATGATAGCGTCGATGGTGTCGACGGATACTGACGATATTTTGCTTAGAGGTTTCAAGAGCCCCGATATCTCAAGGATAGGAGAAGGCATCCGAGGTCTGCGTGTCGGCGTCATAAGGCAATTCTACGAGGGCGATCCCGACGTCGATCAGGACGTGCTCGACGCGATGGAGAATACGCTCGCCGTCGTGCAGGAGCTTGGCGGCCGTGTTTCCTCCGTGAGATTGGCGGATTTCGGCCTATACGGTTCCGTCGCAAGAAACATTACCTGGCCGGAGGAATACGCCGAACATCGGGCGGAGCTCGATGCCTATCCAGAACGGTTTCATCCTGTCAGCCGCTGCCGCCTGCAGGACGGGAAGACCGTTTCGGCGGCCGACTATATCGATGCCCGCCTTCGGCAGAAGGCGCTGACTGAAGACCTAGCCGGCATTATGGAGGACGTCGACGTCCTTGTCCTGCCGACGATGAAGACGCCCGCTCAGATCCTAGGTTATGAGATGACGGAGATGGGCGAGATGGAACTTTCGCTCAGCCGGCCTTTCAACCTTACTGGTAGCCCGGCGCTTGCGATCTGTAACGGCTTTACCGCGACGGGACTTCCGATCTCGATGCAGATCGTGGGCCGCAAGTTTGAGGACGACACAGTGCTGAGGGCGGGACACTCCGTGGAGCAGGCGCTCGGACTTCGATCCAGGAGGCCGGCGGTGGCGATAGAAAATCCGGGGTGAGACCCGCTAAAGCGCGCCAGCCGAAACGCGTCGATCTCATGGCGCCTTCGGACCTATATGCAGAGCATATCTCCCAAAGGCGGTGCGCTCGGTCAATGCCTCGCTCGTTTTGGAACACCTTGCAAGGCAAAAGCCTGGCGGAGATGCCAGTCAACCCGAGCCGCCAACTACGCTGCCCTCGCCGCTTGGATAGTGTGCAGCATCTCCGGCTTGAGATGCGTATACCGCCGCAACATCTTCCAATCCTTGTGACCCGTGACCAGAGCTACCTGTTCGATCGTGAATCCAGCTTCGAAGAGGCGGCTTGTTCCTTCATGCCGCAAGTCGTGAAAATGAAGGTCGTGGATGTCCAGGTCAGCGCACCCTAGACGGAAGGCGGTGCCGACTGACCTATGATTGAATGGGAAAATTCGATCATCCTCATTGCTTCGCTTGGCCAGTCGGTCCTCGACAATGGCCCATGCGTCGTACCCAGTTGCCGCGAACAAGGGTATGCGTTGATTGTTCCCGTTTTTGTTTCGCGGGTCTTTCCGGTCACGGATGAGAAGCATCCGCGTGCGGGCGTCCATGTCGGACCACCGCGCCTTGCAGATTTCCTCCTGGCGCATCGCCGTTGCGACGGCGAAACGTATTATCTGACCAACCGGCGCTATTTGACGAGGATTTGCATCGAAGTGGGCGATGAGCCTGTCGAGTTCATCCTGGGTCGGCCTCCTGTCGCGCTGATTGCCCTTACCAACGAGGCCAAGCCTCTTCAGGGCGATACGCGCGAGATCAACCGGTTCGACCTTGACGGGCAGGCCGTGCACCGCAGCGGCATGAGCCAGTATGAGTTTTACAAAGCCGATGTCGATGCCGAGCGTCATCGGGCCGGCACCTTGGGCGGCCCGGTCGCGCCCAAAACGAATGAGCCGTTCGCGATCGAGAGCCGCGAGGTTGCACTTCCCCAGATGTCTTTGGAGCATATCGAGAGCCGCAGCCTTGGAGCGGCGAGGGGACTTGCCTACATCACACATGTCGTCGATATGAAGGTCGATGAGTTCACCGAAAGTTTTCAGGCGGGCTATACGGGACTTGGTCGGCGTCTCACCACGATCGACTTGGCGCTCGGCTTCGGTTGCCCAGCGCCGTGCGTCGTCTCGGCGCAGGAAGGTCTCACTGACGTAGCGACCCTTGCGACGGACTTGGACGCGCCAGGAACCGGACGAGAGTTTTGTATAGGTGGCCATTTTTTCGTGTGCGCTCTGTGTGCACTGAGAGATCGAAACGTAGCGAAAAGGGTCGTATTCTGGCGTAAATTCGTGTGCACTCGGTAGGTTCTAACGATTTGATGTTAAAGAAAAAATGCTGAAAAATCAAGAGCATAGACTGGCTATTGCACCCATGATGGACTGGACAGACCGGCACTGCCGGTTCTTCCATCGCCAGCTGACGCGCGAGGCGCTGCTCTACACCGAGATGGTGGTGGCCGATGCGGTCATCCACGGCGCACGCGAGCGGCTGCTCGGCTTCGACGACAGCGAACATCCGGTGGCGCTGCAGCTCGGCGGCGCTGATCCGGGAAAGCTGGCCGAGGCGGCGCGCATCGGCGAAGCCTTCGGCTATGATGAAATCAACCTCAATGTCGGCTGTCCGTCCGACCGCGTCCAGTCGGGCACCTTCGGCGCCTGCCTGATGAAGGCGCCTGTGCTCGTCGCGGATTGCGTCGCTGCGATGAAGGCGGCGGTGAAAATACCGGTTACCGTCAAGTGCCGCATCGGCGTCGATGAGCAGGATCCGGAAGCGGCACTCGATGCGTTGGCGGACGGTGTTTTCGCGGCCGGCGCCGACGCGCTTTGGGTGCACGCCCGCAAGGCCTGGCTGGAAGGACTGAGCCCAAAGGAAAATCGCGACATTCCGCCGCTCGACTATAGCCGCGTCTATCGGCTGAAAGCCAGAAAACAAAACAAATTCATCGGCATCAATGGCGGTATTCAATCTCTCGCAGAGGCGCTGACCCATCTCGACCATGTCGACGGCGCCATGCTCGGCCGCGCCGCCTATCACACGCCAGGGATACTGGCCGGCATCGATGCCGCGTTTTACGGCGGCACAGCTGAGCCGTTTGATTTTGCCGCACTGATCGATGCGATGGCGGACTACGCGGCAAGCCATATCGAGCAGGGCGGCCGGCTGGGGCATGTCACCCGGCACATGGTCGGGCTGTTTCACGGCCTGCCCGGTGCACGGCGCTACCGCCAGATCCTTTCCACCGAGGCGACAAAGCCGGGTGCGGGACCGGAGGTGCTCAAGACGGCTTTCGCAGAGGTCGATTTCGGCAGGACCGCAGAGGCGGCCTGAGGAGAAGACTTAATCCCGCAACACCATGCGGTCACCACGGACGTCGAAACCCGATAGCGAGCCGATGAAATTCATGCCGAGCAGGCTCTGGCCGAGCGTGCCGGGTGCGGCGATCATGATGGGCATGTCCTTGCGCACGATGCCGCCGATCGACAATTCATCGGTTCTCACGGCGGCGGCGCGTGTCATGCCGTTGGCGGTAGAGATCGGTATGGTGAAGCGGAGAGCCGCCGAATTGAACCCGACCGCCAGCGCGTCCTCGGCGGTCAGCACGGTGCTGGTCGCGCCGGTATCGACAACCGTCAGGATCGGCGTGCCGTTGATCGTGACGCGCGCTTCGAAATGGCCGTTGCCGGCCTTGTCTAGAGTGACGGTGACATGGCCTTCTTCCACACCCAGCGCCAGCGGACTGCCGGGAACAAGGCCGGCGGTGATGCGGCTGGCGAAATCCTGCAACTCATAGCGGTACTGATAGCCGGCGATCAGCGCCAGCACGATGGCAGCCCAGGCGCCAAGACTGCGTGCCATGGTGCCTAACGGCCTGCCTGATCTGAGCAGGCCGGCGCCGACGAGCGCCGCTAAAGCGCCAAGCCAGATCAGCTGGCTGAAATCGTAATTCTCAATGCCGAATGTACTGCCGGCGGAATCGTTGAGCATGAGCAGGAGTACACCCGCCCCGATCGCGACGATCAGAATCCACAACAGTCGGTTCATCTCTGCGGCCGGTTCACGAGAGGGCGTCGCGTTCGCGTGCCATGCGGCTGCGACGGGTTTCCCGGCGGGGGCGTCGTTCGACCGTTTCCAGCCTTGCCGGCAGCTCGGCCATGACGCTGCGGCGGGTTTGCGGGGTCATGTCGATCCAGGCGGCGATTTCCTCGCGCGTGCGCCCGCAACCGAAACAGAAGCCGGTTTTCATATCGATCGAGCAGACCAGGATGCACGGGGATTCAATGGCCGTCATAAGGATTTCCTTGGCTAGCCTCCACATGGTGCAACGACAAAGTCAATGCAAGCCCTCCGGGATGCGCCGCCAACGAATGCTTTCGCGTCAAAACCGCCAAGTTGTACCGGGCCTGGAGGTTGTGCCGGCTTGAGGTTGTGCCGGCTGGCCAAGGCGGCTATGCCGCTCACCAATTCACACGGACGATCGCCATCGACATGACCAGCGCGCTGCCTTTCGACGATTTTCGCGACCTTCTGGTGAGCCTGCCGCCGCCAGATCTGACGGCCAAGGCCCGCGTGCGCCAGTTGTTTGCCAAGGCAGACAAGCCCAAAGGCTCGCTCGGCCGCATCGAGGACGTCGCCGCCTGGCTCGCCGGCTGGAGCGGTCGCGCGCCGCCGGCGGTGACGCGACCATTGGTGGCAATCTTTGCCGGCAATCATGGCGTCACCCGCCACGGCATTTCGCCGCGCCCCGCCGCCGCCACGGCAAATGCAGTCGAGCTCTGCGCCGCCGGCGGTGCAGCGATCAACCAGATCTGCATCGCTTACGATCTCGGCTTGAAGGTGTTCGATCTGGCTCTGCACATTCCGACAGCCGACATCACCGAGGATGCGGCACTGGACGAGCGCGGTTGCGCCGCCACCATGGCGTTTGGCATGGAAGCGATTGCCGGTGGCACCGACCTGCTTTGCCTTGGCGACCTCGGCGTCGGTAATTCGACTGTCGCCGCGGCTCTTTGCACGGCACTTTTCGGCGGCAGCAGCGCCGACTGGATCGGCCCTGGATCGGGGGCCGACGCGGCAATGCAGAGGCGCAAGGCGGAGGTGGTCGATGCCGCGATCACGTTTCACGGCGCGAGCCTCAAGGACCCGCTGGAAGCGCTGCGCCGGGTCGGCGGACGGGAATTCGCAGCGATCTGCGGCGCCATTCTGGCGGCGCGGATGCAGAAGATCCCGGTGCTGCTCGATGGATTCACGGCGACTGCGGCCGCTGGTGTCCTACATACCGCCAACCCAGCCGCGCTCGATCATTGTCTCCTCGCAAGCCTGTCGCCGGAGCCTGGCCATGCCAAGGCCGCCGAGCGCCTCGGCCTTCGCCCGCTGCTCGATCTGGGCGTCAGTCAAGGCGAGGGGGTAGGGGCGGCTCTTGCCGCCGGCCTGGTCAAGGCGGCCGCGCTGACCAGTTCAGGCATGGCGGCGGCGGTCCGCGGTTAAGAACTCAGCGCCGGCGCGAAGCAACCGCCTTGGTCGGCAGCGCCGGCAGTTCCTCCATCACCCGGCTCAGCGGGAAGATGGCGATCGCCTCGGTGCCTTCGCGCAGCCTGGAATGGAGCTGGAATTCGCCGCCATGCATGGCAAGCAGGCCTTGCACGATCGGCAGGCCTAGCCCGGTGCCCTGTTCGGCGCTCTTGATGGCGATCGAGCCCTGGCCGAAGGCCGAGAGCACGATCGGAATCTCGTCCTCCGGTATGCCCGGCCCATTGTCCTTGACGGAGAGATATTGCCCACCGCCCGCCGTCCAGCCGACGCGCACGCGGATTTCGCCGCCGGTGGCGGTGAACTTGATGGCATTGGACAACAGGTTGAGCGCAATCTGCCGCACCGCGCGTTCGTCGGCGAACAGGCGCGGCAACGCGTTTTCGAAATCCTGGACGATGCGGATGTCCTTGTTGCGCGCCTTCAGCTCCATCATGTGGCAGCAATCCTCGACGACGGAGAGCAGCATCATCGGCTCCTCGTTGAGCTGGTAGCGGCCCGCTTCGATGCGCGACAAATCGAGAATTTCGTTGATCAGGTCGAGCAGATGCTGTCCGGAGTCGTGCACGTCACGGGCATAGTCGCGATAGGTCGGGTTGCTCATCGGGCCGAGCACCTCGTTGGCCATCACTTCGGAAAAGCCGAGAATGGCGTTGAGCGGTGTGCGCAGTTCGTGGCTCATCGAGGCCAGGAAACGCGATTTCGCCAGATTGGCGTCTTCCGCCCGCCGCCGTGCCTCGTCCGACATCGATTTCGCCGTCTCCAGTTCGGCGATCAGCGCATCCTTTTCGGAGCGGAACGACAGCAGCATCAGCGAGGAACGGTTGAGCTGGCGCGCTACATAGGCGAAGAAAGGCAACGACGCGATCAGCAAGCCTGCCATGATCACTTCGACCGGCATCCATAATTTCGCACTGGCATAAGCATAGATGGCGACCGGGAGGGCGAAGGTCGCCAACAGCGCACCGCGCAGCGACGAGGCCAGGATCGCGGTTGCCGACATGGCGAGCAGCAGCACCACCGCCTTGGCGACCTGGAACTGATCCATTTGGCAAGTTTCGCAGCTGAGCCATGCGAACCAGGCCCAGCCAAGCCCGCAAAGAAACTGGCCGATCAGGAAATCCCTATGCGTTTCCAGCGGGTTGAGCTCGGACGCTTGAGTGACGCGTCTGGCCATGAATGCAACGATGGTATAGCAGATGAATGTGAACAGCGCCCAGACGCCGATCTCCTTGCCGATGCCCGCGAGCAAGCCTGCCGCGGCCGTTGCCAGAACGAGCAGCGGGATGACGATCACGCCGCCGGTCATCGAAAGCGCGTGGAGCTTCAATAGCTCGCGGTCGAAGTCGGGATTTCCGGCTTGCTGCGAAAGACGGTCGCGCGTCTTGCGCACCGCGCGCGCGACATCGCTGTTGCGATGGCGTTTCCTGCGGTCCACAATAAACTTGTCCGCCGTGGTCGAGCGTTGCAGGGGCATGAAGTCTTCAATTTACGCGGGCAGCAATTTCAAATCGTTAAGCTACGTTCGAATGATTAACCAACGGTTTGCCATATGAGCCGTTCGTGGTCGCGATGGCCGCGCCAGCGATACTATGCGCCGCCTCCGCGAAGCCTGTGGCGCAGGCTGATGGACCATGGGCTGACACTCATTGTGCTCGGCCTGCTGATCCTCCTGGCGGCGCGCCTCGACCGAGTGGAGACGCGCAAGACGGAGGGCGCGGCCATCGTCAATGATGGCGATAGCATCATCCTCGGCAGCGAGCGTATCCGCATGCGTGGCATCGACGCGCCGGAATATTCGCAGATCTGCCGCAAGGACGATGCCGATTATCCCTGCGGCAAGCTCGCGCGGCAGTCCCTGGTGCGGTTGATAGCCGGCAAAGCCGTCTCCTGCAGCGGCTGGCAGCGCGACCGCTACGGCAGGCTGCTCGGCGACTGCAAGGCCGGCGGCAAGGATCTCAACAGCGCGCAGGTCGAGGCCGGCTGGGCGGTCGCCTTTGGCGATTTCGAGACCGAGGAAGCCGCTGCGCGCGCGGGCAAAGCCGGCATCTGGGCCGGAACTTTCGACGAACCGAAGAACTGGCGCGAGAGCCACGGCCACGAGCTGGTCGAAAGAAAGCACGGCACCTTGGCGTCGATCGGCGATGCCTTGCGCGAAATTTTTCGCTTCTGGTGAGCTGTGCCTATAGTTCGTCGGGGCGGACGAGGAGGATAGAGATGAAGCTGTTCGACGGCGGGCGCGCGCCCAATCCACGTCGGGTTCGGATTTTTCTGGCCGAAAAGGGACTTCAGGTTCCGCTGGTGCCGGTCGACATGGGCGCGCTGGAGCACAAAGAGCAGCCGGTCAGCTCGCGCAATCCGCTGAAGCGTCTGCCGGTGCTCGAGCTCGACGATGGCACCATCATCACCGAATCCGTCGCAATCTGTCGTTATTTCGAGGAACTGCACCCCGAGCCGGCTTTGTTCGGGCGTGGCGCGCTCGGCAAGGCGATCGTCGAGATGTGGCAAAGACGTGTGGAGTTCAATCTGTTCGGCTGCGTCGCCGCGGCGTTCCGGCATATCCACCCCGCAATGAGGGAATGGGAGATCCCGCAAATCCCCGAATGGGGCGAGGCTAACAAGCCGAAGGCGATCGAATTCCTGAGATTTCTGGACGCTGAGCTCGCCGGCAGGGAATTCGTCGCCGGTGATGCCTATTCGATCGCCGACATCACCGGGCTGGTCGCCATCGACTTCATGAAGCCGGCTCGCATCAAGGTACCCGAAGAGTGCACCAACGTGCTGCGCTGGTATCGAGAAATCTCCAGCCGGCCGAGTGCCGCCGCCTGAGAACGAGTCTCAAATGAGCGAAGAGCTGGTGAGCGAAGAGTTGGAAGCCCTCACGGCGAGGGTACGCGCCTGCCGCATCTGCATCGATAACCCGGCCGGCAGGCCGTTGCCGCACCGACCGCGGCCCGTGCTCAGGCCATCTTCGAGCGCGCGTATCCTGATCGCCAGCCAGGCGCCGGGCACCAAGGTCCACGTGTCAGGCATGCCGTTCACCGACGCCTCCGGCGACCGGCTGCGAAGCTGGCTAGGCGTCGGCAGCGAGGAATTCTATGACACGGACAAATTTGCCATCGTGCCGATGGGCTTTTGCTTTCCCGGTCAGGACGCCAAGGGCGCCGACCTGCCGCCGCGCCGCGAATGTGCGCCGGCATGGCGCGCATCGCTGATGGCGCTGATGCCGCAAGTCGATATGGTGCTGACGATCGGCATCTACGCGCAAAGCTGGCATATGGGCGCGGCGCGCCGTCCCTCGCTGACGGAAACGGTCATGGATTGGCGTGCCATCTGGGCGGCGGCGACCGAACCGAAAGTCCTGCCGCTGCCGCACCCGTCCTGGCGCAACACTGGTTGGCTGAAGCGCAATCCATGGTTTGAAATGGATTTGCTGCCCTTTCTGAGATCGGAAATCCGCTATCGCCTCGGCTAGCCATTCAGCAAGAAATCACTCGCTTTTGCGCTATTCAACAGAATTTCTTTCTTGTAATAGGCTTGAGCAAGAGGGAATATGGTAATCCATTCCTCGAAGCGCGTCGCGCATGAGGGGACGCGCGTTAAATTCTTGTTTTTATGCATGTCGTTGTGCCAAGGCCGCTGCGCACTTTGGACGACTTGCATCAGGGGAGCACCCAATGGACCGCCTCGATAGAAAAATCCTCCGCCTCCTGCAGGAGGATGCGACGCTTGCAGTCGCCGACGTCGCCAAAAAGGTCGGCCTGTCGACGACGCCGTGCTGGCGGCGCATCCAGAAGCTCGAGGAAGAGGGCGTCATCAAGCGCCGCGTCGCCATCCTCGATCATGAAAAGGTCAATGTGCGGGTCACGGTGTTCGTCTCGATCCGCACCAATTCGCATAGCCATGAATGGCTGCGGCGCTTTTCGGAAGTTATCCAGGAATTTCCCGAAGTGGTCGAATTCTACCGCATGAGCGGCGACGTCGACTATCTCTTGCGCGTCGTGGTGCCCGACATCGCCGCCTACGATGCCTTCTACAAGCGGCTGATCGCCAAGATCGAGATCCGCGACGTGTCGTCTTCCTTCGCCATGGAGCAGATCAAGTACACGACCGAAATGCCGCTCGACTATATGGTGCTGGACAAGGAATCGGGTGCGAACGCCGCCTGAGCGCTATAGCGTCAACACCATCTGCTGCAGAGGCGGCCGTTGACTGAGCAAACCCTAATAGTCGGTTTTCGCAACGACGGCACCGACAATGTCCGTTTGATCGTCGAACCGTGGGCGGAAGAATTCGATATCCTAGGAAAATCTGCTGCGGAAATATCAATATTCTTCACAACGCCAGGCAGGATAGACAGCCGGCATGCTCAGGGCACGTTTGTGATATGGCTTTGGGAGGGCTGCCGCGCAAAGGTATCCATTAATGGAGCGGATCATACCCGCTCAATGTCAATTCCAATTCCATCTATTCTTTGAGCTAGGCCCGCTTAGTTCTTCTTGTTGAGGAAGCTCCAGGGGGAATTGGCCGGCAGCGTGATCGTGTCCGGGACCGCGTCGACGTCGACCACCTCGGCCTTGCGGATCGTGTAACCCGACTGGATGACGCTGACGCCGTCGAGGATGAAAAGCTGGCTCTTCTCCATGCCCGGCCGTAATGCGCCGGTCACCGAAACCGGCTGGTAGGCCTCGGACATCCTGTAGGGGCGGGCAGGCGTGACGAGGACCATCTGGTTGGGCGGTGGTGTCGGCATATGGCTGCAGGCTCCCGTCCAGGGGACCAGCAGGAACAGGTAGACGAGATCGCCCTCACGATCGACCGGCAGCGCGTAGCCCGCGAGTTGCACGGTCTTGTCCTGCAAATTGAGAGACAGCGTTTCGCCATGATCCGGCATTTTGGCCGCGATCATCGGCAGCCCGACGCTTTCGGCGGCTGGCTGGGTCGGCGGGCGCAGATCTTTCCAGAAAATGCGCATGGTTCCGGCGGAAGCGCCTGCCGCGATGGCGGACGCCAACAAGGCAGTTGCCATGATCGTGCCTGATTTAAAACGGTTGCTCATCGCTGCTCCGCCGCTGAGCCTTGATCTGCGGACATCAAGTAAAGCTGCCGCAGCCCCACAGGTCAACGCTCAAGCCGCATCACGTGCCGGCGCGAGCCGGTCGTGCCGACCTCGCGAAAGCCGCGGGCGACGAACATGTCGCGAAAGCCCATGAAACGGTAGCTCGGTGAGGCCTGGTCGACGGGATAGGCTTCGATCGTCTTGGCACCTTTGGCGAAGGCGTGATCGATGGCCGCGTCGAGCAATACCCTTGCCAGCCCGCCGCCGCGCAACGCCTTCGGCACGTAGAAGCAGACGATCGACCAGATGCCCATCTCGCTTTTGTCCTGCTGCCGTGACAGCTTGCGGTAGGTCTCGCGCGGCGCGACCGAGCACCAGCCGACGGTCCGGCCATCGATTTTGGCGACAATGCCGACCGGCGTGCCGGTATCGATCAGCGCCATAATCGCGCGTTTCCTCTCGTCGTTTCCGACATGCTCGCGGTTGTCGAGATTACGCCAGGCCATGCACCAGCAGTATTTCGGCCCGCCCGGTTGCTCGAACAGGTTTTCGAAATCGGCGCGCGTCGATCGCGTCACCTCCGTGAAGCGGACCTTGCTCAGGTCAAGCTTTTCTGGCGGCGAGCCGTTGGAGCGTCTTGGCATCGGAAAGTTCCTTTACGGCGCCCTTGCCAATCCAGCGTGCAGTCTTGTCCGTCGAGGCCGCCAGTTTTTGCGCCAGGGCAAGGGCAGGGCCGTGCAAATTCATCGATCGCTTGCCGATCGAACGAAGCGCCCAATTCACGGCCTTCTTCACGAAATTACGGCCGTCGGTGGCCTGTGCCTCGATGGTCGACAGGAATTCCAGGAAGGTCGCCTCCGGTTCTTTCTTCCGGTGGACTACCGACCAAGCCATCATGGCAAAGGCGGTGCGTCGAACGAATTCCCGTTCGTCGACCGCAAATTCGGCGATCAATTGCCTCCAGCAATCCGTATCGACAAAGAGATCCGAGACGCCGTCGACGATATCCCAAGAGTCGAACGTCGCCGCCCATCGTCTTGCGTCCGCGGCAGAGAACCGCTCCGGATCGGCCGTGACGGAAGCGATAAACTGCGCCTCCATGATGCCTGTTCGCCAAAGCTCGAAGGCACGCTCATGGTTGCGCTTGATTTTCCTGGCAATCTGCCGCTGCACGCCGTGCGGGATACCGAGCGCACGTTCGATCTTGATGCCGTAGCGCAGCATGCCAAGTCGATTTTCCTCCGAGGCGATCGAGCGCAGATGAGCGACGATTTCGTCGGCGCTGGATTGAGGCGAAAGCTCGGCCACGGCGAAACCCTATTTCTCCAGCCGCGCCAGCAGCGAGGACGTGTCCCAGCGCTTGCCGCCCATCGCCTGCACGTCCTTGTAGAACTGGTCGACAAGTGCCGTCACCGGCAGTTTGGCGCCGTTGCGGTCGGCCTCGGCGAGGCAGATGCCAAGATCCTTGCGCATCCAGTCGACGGCGAAGCCGAAATCATATTTGCCGGCATTCATCGTCTTGTGGCGGTTCTCCATCTGCCAGGATCCGGCCGCACCCTTGGAAATCACGTCTATGACCTTTTCGATGTCGAGCCCAGCCTGCTTGCCGAAATGGAGGCCCTCGGCGAGGCCCTGAACGAGGCCGGCGATGCAGATCTGGTTGATCATCTTGGTGAGCTGGCCAGCCCCGGCTGGTCCCATCAACCCGACCATGCGGGCATAAGCATCTATGACTGGCTTGGCCCTGTCGAAGGCGTCGGGCTCGCCACCGACCATCACGGTCAGCATGCCATTCTCGGCGCCTGCCTGACCGCCGGAGACCGGGGCGTCGAGGAACGAAAACCCGAGCGCTTGCGCCTGCTGCGCCAGTTCGCGCGCGACCTCCGCGGATGCCGTGGTGTTGTCGATGAAGATGGCGCCCTTCTTCATGGAATTGAAGACGCCTCCGGCGCCGGTCGTCACTGAGCGCAGATCGTCGTCATTGCCGACGCAGGAAAAGACAAAATCCTTTCCCCTGGCCGCTTCCGCCGGCGTTGCGGCCAGGCTGCCGCCATGCTGGCCAACCCATTGCTCGGCTTTCGCCCTGGTGCGGTTGTAGACGGTGACGTCATGGCCACCCTTGTTCTTGAGGTGCCCGGCCATCGGATAGCCCATGACGCCAAGACCGAGAAATGCCACAGAAGCCATGTTTTCGAATCCCTTGAAAGCCTGCTTTGCGGCCTTCTTACCGGATCAGGCACGGTGATGGGAGTCAGCGGTGCAGATGGATGGTGATGCGCCGTTCGATCCACTCGACGCCGTGGCGCAATGTTTCGACGATGATCAGATAGATGATCGCCGCCCAGATATACGACTGAAAGTCGAAGGTGCGCGCATAGGTGAGCCGGGTGATGCCCATCAAATCGTAGACCGTGATGATGGCGACGATTGCCGAGCCCTTGATCATCAGGATGATCTCGTTGCCATACGGGCGCAACGCGACGATCAGCGCCTGCGGCAGGATGATCTTCCACATCGTCTGCAGTTTGTGCAGGCCGAGCGAGGCGGCACCTTCCCACTGGCCTCTCGGCACGCTCTCGATCGCGCCACGCAAGATCTCGGCCTGGTACGCGGCCGTATTCAGCGAAAAGGCGAAGATCGCGCAGTTGAATGCTTCGCGGAAGAAGCCCCACAGTCCGACCATCTCGAGCTCCGGCCGGAAGGAGCCGACCCCGTAGTAGACCAGGAAGGTCTGCGCCAACAGCGGCGTGCCGCGAAAGAAATAGACATAGGCATAGGCGAACCCCGAAAGGATCGGGTTCTTCGACATGCGTGCATAGGCGATCGGCACCGACAGGATCGCGCCAAGCACAATCGAGATGGCAACCAGCAACAGGGTGATGCCGAGGCCGGATATGTAGCCGGGTGCATATTTCTGGAAGAACGCCGGGTTCCACGCAGCGACCAGGTAGACGACCATGCCAATGCCGAGAGCGATCCACAGGCCGACCAGAACATGGCCGAGGATGCGTTGGCGCGACCAGCCGCGTGCGGGCGGCGGCGGCCGGTCGACCTTCAGCGTGTCGGTGGCAAGGCTCATCTCTTGACCTCGCTGCCGCCGACCGCTCGTTCGATCGCGTTGATGCCGAAGGAGGAGACGATCGCCAGCAGGAGATAGATCAGGCCGGCAAAACCATAAAACAGGAAAGCATGCTTGGTGACGCGAGCGGCAACCCCGCTCTGCCGAAGGATCTCGTTGAGGCCGACCGCCGAGACGAGCGCAGTGTCCTTGAGCAGGATAAGCCAGAGATTGGCAAGTCCGGGCAATGCGATGCGGATCAACTGCGGCAGCACGATCAGCCGCATCGTTTGGCCGCTGGACAGGCCAACTGAATAGCCTCCCTCATATTGCCCTTTTGGAATCGCGCGGAACGCGGATAAAAACACCTCGCTGGAATAAGAGGAGAAAATGAAGCACAGCGCGATCATGCCGGCGACGAAGCTGTTGACGTCGGCGGACGTTCCGGGGCTCACCAGCCGGACAATGTACTGCAGGATCAATGGGATGCCGAAGAAGATCAGAAACAGCGTGAGCAGCTCGGGTATTCCGCGAAAAATCGTGGTGTAGATGTTCCCGGCCAGCCTCAGCGACGGCTCTTCCGACTGTTTGGCCAGCGCCACGAAAAAGCCGAGCGTCAGCCCGAAGGGCAGAGTGGCCAGCGCAAGACATACCGTGACAAACATACCCGCGGCAATGTCGTCGAGCCAGCCTTCGGGTCCCCAACTGAGAAGCGTCAGTGCGCTCTGCATCCGCCGGCCTGTTCTCCTTGAGGCTCTTTGAGACCCGTGCCGCGTCATCCCTCGTGCGCGACATCCTTATAAGAACGGCGGGAATCTCCCGCCGTTCACGTCGTTCTATGTCGGTCGATCAGGACTCGCCGCCATAGACGTCGAATTTGAAGTACTTGTCATTGATTTCCTTGTACTTTCCGTTCGCGCGGATGGCGTCGATCGCCGCATTGAACTGGTTGACCAGATCGGTCTCGCCCTTGCGCACGGCAATGCCGGCGCCCGGACCGTGGATTTCGATAACCGGCTGGATTGTGCCGACCAGCTTGCAGCAGGCGCCGTCCGGCGAATCCAGCCATTGCTGCAGCACGACGACGTCGTCATTGGCGGCATCGAGCCGGCCATTGGCCAGATCGAGCTGGTATTCCTGCGCGGTCGGGTACGGCTTGACGGTGCTGTCGGTATAAGTCTTGGTCGAATAGTTGAAATGCGTGGTGGACGCCTGCACGCCGATCGTCTTGCCGGCCAAATCTTCCTTGGTGACACCCTTGATGTCGGTGTCCTTGGGCGCGGCGATCGCCGGCGGCGTGTTGTAATATTTGTGGGTGAAGTCGACCTTCTCGGCGCGTTCCGGCGTGATCGACATAGACGCGACGATGGCGTCGAACTTGCCTGCCTGAAGGGCTGGAATGATGCCGTCCCAGTCCTGCGCGACAAAGGTGCACTTCACCTTCATCTCGTCGCAGAGCGCCTTGGCAATGTCGATATCGAAGCCCACGAGCTGGCCGTCGGCAGTCAGATTGTTGAATGGGGGATAGGCTCCCTCCGTGCCGATCCGCAAGGTTTTTTCCTGGGCCTGGGCAACGCCAAGCGTCAGCAGCGCAGCCGATGTGGCGAGCGCGATACGCAGTGCAATACGCATAATAGTCCTCTCTGTTGGTCCCGGCCGTCGTTCCCGAACGGCTCTGTGGGCGGTGCTTTTGACCGCCCGCTGGCGCGATACTCCCATTCTTTCCCAAGAAAAAGCAACTGCAAAACCGTCGCTTGAGGGAAGGTCATGTTCAGAAAGCGATGACGTTGGGTCAGACGCCTAAATTGGAAAGCAAGCGGGCGGAAACTGTCTTCTGCCGCATTCTCAGCGCGACAGGCCGGTGGCGCGCTCGATGAAGTCAGCTATCGAATTCGTGTCGTCGAGATCGAAGGCCGGCAGGTCTTGGCCAACAATGGGGAAGTCGGACGCGATGGCGACAATGTGTGGATCGCCTGCCGAGAGCGGTGTCCGGTCCTTGGCCTCGAGCCGTCTCGTCTCGATTTTCTTGTGCGCCTCGCGCTTGTAACCCTCGACCAGCACGATATCGGAGGGTGCCAGCCGTGACAGGATCGCGTCCAGCTTCGGCTCGTCCTCGCCCCGCAATTCGTGCATCAGCGCCCAGCGCCTGCCCGACACGACCGCGACCTCCGTCGCTCCCGCCTGCCGATGGCGAAAGCTGTCCGCGCCGGGTTTGTCGATGTCGAAATCATGATGGGCGTGTTTTACAGTCGACACTTTCCAGTTGCGCCGGACGAGTTCTGCTACCAGCTTTTCGGTCAATGTCGTCTTGCCGGAGTTCTTCCAGCCGGTGATGCCGAAAATACGTCTTTTCATGGCTCGATGCTCTGCAACAGATGCGCGGCCTGGGCAAGGTCGTCCGGAGTGTTGATGTTGAAGAACGGATCTATTTCGGCCCCGCCGAATTTCAGGATGGGAAATTCCACTTCGACAAAACCGTGCCGGTCGATGAACGCCGAAACGCGCCGGTTGTCTTCCTCGATGAGAAATTGTCGCAAGGCCTGATCCAACCCTAGCGGCCAGAGTGCAAAAGTCGGATGCAGTTTGCCGCCGGAACAGGCGACCGCAATCGAGCCGCGGCGTTCGTCGGCTGCCGCGAGCAGCTGCTCAACCATATCCCTGGGCAGGAAAGGCGTATCGCCGGCAGCCGTGACCAGCGCCTGGCAGGTCGTGTCGGAAGCCCATTCGAGGCCGGTCAGGATCCCGGCAAGCGGCCCGGCATGACCTTTGACAGTGTCGGCAAGCACTGGAAGCCCCGTCGCGGCAAACCTTGTCGGATCGCCATTGGCGTTTAGCGCAAGCGGTCCGACCTGTGGGCTAAGGCGCGAAACGACACGGTCGAGCAGAGTACCGTCGCCAAGCGCAAGCAGGGTCTTGTCGCCGCCGCCCATCCGGCTCGACCGGCCGCCGGCCAGAATGATCCCTGCGATATGTCGGCCCATCGTTTGCTGCCTAGACCCAATGACCAAAATCCAGTTTTCAAATCAGACGATCGTCGACGGTCACGCCTATATGCCGTCCGGCGCCATGTCCGGTCCAGCGCTTTCGGCAGCCGTCTTTTGCCGGCCGACGATCCGTTCGCGGTAGAGTGCATAGAGGCCTGACGCGATGATGATCGAGGCACCGAGGATCATCGGCAGATCGGGGACATCGCCGAAGACTGTGAAGCCAAGCAGGATCGACCAGAGCAGGGCGGTGTAGCGGAACGGCGCGATAAAGGAGATATCGCCCACCCGCATGGCCGTGATGATGAACTGGTAGCCTATGAGCACAAGCACTGCCGCCAGCGCCAGGAACGCCGTGCTTTTTCCTGTCATTGGCGTCCAGCCGCCCATCGGCGAAAGCAATGCCGCGCCCAGAACCGTCATGGCAAGTGCGGTAGCGGTCGACACCAGCAATGTCGGAATTGCCTGCGGTATCCGCTTGGTGGCGAGATCACGCACCGCACAACATGCAACGCTGGCCAGCGCCAGCAGAGAAAAGACGCTGAACCCTTCGAAGCCCGGCCGCACGATGATCAGCACGCCGGCAAAACCAACGGCAATAGCCAGCCAGCGCCGCCAGCCGACGGCCTCGTTGAACACAAGCGCAGCGCCCATCGTCACCGCCAGCGGCAGCGCCTGCAGCACGGCGGAGACATTGGCGATCGGAAGATGTGCCAGAGCAACCAGGAACGACACAGTGGCGCCGGCCTCGCTGGCGACGCGCAGCGCAACTGTCGGCTGCAGCATCGAACCTGGCCGGGCAAGCGCGCCGCGTTGCCACGCAAGCAGGCCAACGAAAAGCGAAGCGAAGGCGCCGCGGATCAGCATGACCTGCGCCATGTTCATCGATTCCGACGAGAATTTGGTGATCGCGTCGTTGAGGGTGAAACCAGCCATGGCCACCATCATGAACAACGCGCCGCGCAGATTTGGCGAAAGAGGCAAGGCGATTACCGGGTGAGTCCTGCAGCAAGCGTCTAGCAGGCACCCACAAGACAGCAACGTCAAAGGGCTGGGCCACAGCCTTTCTGTGGCCCATGACATCTGCCGCGCAAGAGCGGCATGGCTTATTTGGGTGTCAGTACCTCGGTGCCGTTGCCTTCCTTGCCGGCAATCGTCCACAGGCCATGCAGTGAGCCGTCGTCCTGCACCTTGTAGACGACAAGACCGACCGCCTTGCCCATGATATAGCCGGCGGAGAAGGCATCGTCGTTGCGCATGCAGATGCCGTCCGAGGACGAGCCGCCTGTCTCCCAATGGATCGTGCAGGTCGTCTCGCTGGTCAGCGTGATAGTCGCGTCGCCACCATAGGACGATCCATCGAAATTGGTGCCGGCCACGGCATAGGTGCCGCCGATCGACTGGGCCGCCGCGGGCAGGGCCGCGAGGTTGAGCAATGCAAGAGAAAGAATGAGTTTGCGCATATCGTATTCCCCCACTGGGCGAAGAACCGCTCCAGGGCAGAGGCTAGGCCCGAATGGGCTTGCGGTAAATCCGCTGACCGTTGGCGGACAAGACCTTTTCTGGGTGTGACCCCGAAAAGGTGCCGTTCTAAAGGATGGGTTCGGAGGGCAAATCGATCACACTGCGGCTCCAGGAAAACTTTTCGACGCTATCAAATTTGCTCGGCAAGATTCACCAAATTGGTCATTGTAGGCTTCTGATCTTGTCTGGGAGGTAATCCATGATGAACGCACGAGGCAATGCGGACAGGCTTGGCACAGGCAGCAGGCGGTCGTCGGCTTTCCGGTTCTCTTCTGTCTTGGCGGGTATGCTCATGGCGATAGCGCCTGCGTTCGCCGAGAACGGCGCTTCGGCGTCGGCAGTCGAACGGATGTCCACGCCGGGTCACGAAGCGGATGAGCTCGCTCGCCGCGTCGGGAAATGGACCGTCGTCAACACGATCTGGCCAACGCCCGGTGCCGAGCCGATCGTGATGACCGGGCTGGTGGCCGAGCGCACGATGATCGGCCCCTTCATGCAGGAGGTGATGCGCCCGGCGCCCGGGTCGAAAATCCAGACTTCCAGCGGATAGCCTATTTGAGCTATGACCGGGTGGAGGGCCGCTGGAAGTATGTCTCCATGGATACCCGTTTCCCGGCAGGGATCATGCCCGCCTGGAGTTTTGGTGGCGAGGAGGACGGCAAGATTTCACTGCTGTTCGAGCCGCTTGGTTTCGTCGGGTTCGGGCCCGAGGTCGAAGGGCGGTTCACTGCCTCCGATTTCGTCATTTCCAGGGACGGCGACAATCACGAAGTGGCCGAGCAACATTTCCTCCAGGCCAATGGCAGCGGCAAGAAATGGATTGCCGTACGATACGACTACACCCGTCAACAACCGTGACTCGCCAGCAAAAACAACGGGCTGCCAATAAGTTCTGACGTCGCCGGATGCTCACGGTCCCCTGAGGCTGCCGGCGATCGCATCGACGAGCGGGTCGAATTTCGATTTCAGGGCTGGCGGGTAGTCGATCCAGACCGTGCGGATGACACCGTCTTTTCCGAACAGGCGGCGTTCGTAGAAGATGTTTCCGCCTTTGATGCCCGACAGCACCGCCCAGTTCTTGCCGGTCTTGCTGTAGGTGATCTTGTAATCAGGTTCCTTGCTGGCCCTCTCGGCGGAGACGAAGGCTGTCGGGGTGTCATCATCGATGTTGAGGATACCCGAACAGATCAGGCTGGCGCCATCGGCGGTGAGCCATTGCTGTCCATCGCCATTGTCCGGCTCGGGCTGGCGAAGAGTGAAGATTTCATCCGGAAAGGTGCAGACGGTACCGAAGCGCTCGTTCGTATAGGTAAATGGCGCGGCGACTGCCGTGGTCCCCGCCATCACTCCGAAAAACGTCAGGACTGCAAAAAACCGCTGCACGCCTTGCCTCGCGCCGATACCAAGGCGATTATTCTTGCACGAAATCGGCGAAAAATCAGCCGCCGGTGACGCTCATATGCCGCGACACCGACGGACGGTTGGTGCGGCGATCGATGATGAAGTCATGGCCTTTGGGCTTGCGGCCGATTGCTTCGTCGATGGCATCGGCGACCAGCTCGTTGCCTTCCGACGCACGCAGCGGCGCGCGCAGGTCGGCGGCATCTTCCTGGCCGAGGCACATGTAAAGAGTGCCGGTGCAGGTCAGCCGGACCCGGTTGCAGCTTTCGCAGAAATTATGCGTCATCGGCGTGATGAAACCCAGCCGTCCGCCGGTCTCGGCGACTTGGACATAGCGGGCCGGGCCACCGGTCTTGTAAGGGATGTCGCTTAGCGTGAACTGGCGCTCGAGTGCCGCGCGCAGTAGCGACAGCGGCAAATACTGGTCGGTGCGGTCGGCGTCGATCTCGCCCATCGGCATAGTTTCGATGACCGTCAGATCCATGCCGCGGCCATGCGCCCAGCGCAGCATTTCCGGCAATTCGGCGTCATTGAAGTCCTTCAACGCCACGGCGTTGAGCTTTACCTTCAGCCCGGCCGCCTGCGCGGCGTCGATGCCGTCCATGACCTTGTCCAGATTCCCCCAGCGGGTGATCTGGCGGAATTTGTCGGCATCGAGCGTATCGAGCGAGACGTTGATCCGCTTGACGCCGCAGTCGGCGAGCTCGGCGGCAAAGCGGGAAAGCTGCGATCCGTTGGTGGTCAGCGTCAGCTCTTCCAGCGCACCGCTCTCGAGATGCCGCGAAAGCTGGCGCACCAGGTGCATGATGTTCTTGCGTACCAGCGGCTCACCTCCGGTGAGGCGGAGCTTGCGCACGCCCTTTTCGATAAAGACCGTGCAGAGCCGGTCGAGTTCTTCCAGCGACAGCAGGTCCTTCTTGGGCAGGAACGTCATGTCCTCGGCCATGCAATAGGTGCAGCGGAAATCGCAGCGGTCGGTGACCGACACGCGCAGGTAGGTGATCGTGCGACCGAAAGGATCGATCATATCCATGCTTATGCGCTTCCCGTGGCCGTGAACGGCTTCGTTATATATTGCTATGTGATACGAGCCAACTTGCCATTCAAGATAGAAGCTCGCGATCTTCGGTAACATTCCGACGCCGACAGATCATGTCGGAACTTTCCATGCGGCCTTTTCCCTCGACACGAAGCGGCGTAGGGAAGGGCAGTTCTCCGCAGGATCCACCACCATGACAGCGCCGAAGGAACTCAGGGTCTCGAAAGATCGCAAGCTGCTTTCCGTGACCTTTCCGGGCCATCAGCCGTTCGAGTTGCCGGCCGAGTTGCTGCGCGTCGCCTCGCCATCCGCCGAGGTGCAGGGCCATTCGCCCGAACAGCGCGTCACCGTTCCCGGCAAGCGCAATGTCGCGATCCTTAAGATCGAGCCGGTCGGGAATTATGCCGTACGCATCACCTTCGACGATTTCCATGATACCGGCATCTTCACCTGGAATTACCTGCACACGCTGGGTCATGAGAAGGATGCACGCTGGGCCGCCTACCTCGCCGAACTGGAAGAGAAAGGCCTGAGCCGCGACCGTTGAATGGAGCCCGCAGGACTCTCCGGTCAACGCAGGATCGCCAGTATCTCGCTGGTGTCGTAATAAAACGGCGTGCCTTCGATCAGCCGGTCATTCTTGAAGCGCAAGACTTCGGCAAACGGCTGTTTGATGGTTGCACCATTGGCCCGCGATGTCAGCGAAAGCGAGCAGCTCATGAATACCGTGTCATCGTTTTGGGCGACCTGAAGGTCCTCCACCGCCACGTCGCTCCAGATTTCCCGCATCTTGCGGAAAAGGGCGCCAACGCCGTCGAGGCCGTTCCAGTCACCGGCATAGGGCAGGGAGCGCGGCTCATGCACGACAATCTCGGCATGAAATGCGCCGGCAAGCATATCGAGGCTCTCCGACCCTGATTGCAGGAAACGCATTTCAACATTGAACATGTTTTCGATAAGTTTCATGGCGGTGCGTCGCCGGTCGTGCGGTTTATCCATTTTTCGGTCTCCGTATCCGTCGGCACGATTGTGTAGGTGAAAGCGTTTGCGCTTGTTCGCGTTGCCTCGACACCCGTTTCCTGATGACGGCAAACGGGCATTATGTCGTGAAAACGTCATGCATCTGGAGTAGCGCCGGCAAAGTTTTGGAGACGAAAACATGTCGATGATCACCAGCGTCGAACAACTCGAAGCGCTCTATGGCCTGCCCGGCGAGGCGTCGGTGGTCAAAGAACTCGACCAGCTGATTCCCGAATACGCAGCTATCATCGAGGCTTCGCCGTTTGCCGTGCTCGCGACCTGCGGGCCTGAAGGGCTGGACTGCTCGCCGCGCGGCGATCTCGCCGGCTTCGTCCGCATCCACGATCCGAAAACGCTGATGATGCCGGACCGGCGTGGCAACAACCGTGCCGATTCGCTAAGGAACATCCTTCGCGATCCGCGCGTCGCGCTCCTGTTCCTGGTGCCGGGTTCCGGTACGACGCTGCGCGTCAATGGCCGCGCCCACATCACCACCGATCCTGCGCTCTGCGCCTCGTTCGCCGTCGAGGGCAAGCCGGCGCGCTCGGTGACGATTGTCGAGATCGATGCGGTTTATTTCCAGTGCGCCCGCGCCATCCACCGATCGGAACTGTGGAATCCGGCAAGGCAGGTCGACCCGAAATCGCTGCCGACCCCCGGACAGATCCTCGAGATCACCAGCCGCAAGAACATCGACGGCGAGGTCTACGACAAGGAATGGCCGGAGCGCGCAAAAAAATCGATGTGGTGAAAGCACTTGGTGGTGGAGCACTGGGCGGTCAGGCGGTCTTCAAAACCTCGGCAACCCTCCGCATCTGTTCGCCGATCATGTCGCATTGTTCCGGCGTCGACTGGCTCATCGCCTTTTCGATCAGTGTCATGTGGACCTTCAGCGCCTGCATCAGCAGTGCCTCGCCGGCCTCGGTCAACGTCAGCCGCAGCACGCGCTTGTCCTTCTCGTCGCCCTCGCGGCGCAGCAGGCCGCGGGTCTCCAACTGCGGCAAAAGCATGGTGATGTTGGAGCGGCCGACCAGCAGGCGGCGAGCGAGGTCGTGCTGCGACATGCCGGGATGGCGGTAGAGGTTCATCAGCACGTCGAGCTGCGCCGGCTTCAGGTCGAGTGGCGCCAGCTTCACCGCCAGGGTGCGTTCCACCACGTGGCAGGCACGCGCCACCGCGACCCAGTTGCGAAAACGCGGGTTGTCCCAGGGCAGGTCTTGCTTAATGTTCATGTTTGAACTATTATGTTCATGCTTGAACCAATGAATGGATCGCCACTATGGCATCATTTGGACTGAAGGTCATCCGCGGCACGTTCGGCGTGGCCGAGCATGTGGCGCCGCGACTCACCGGGCGCGCCGCATTCGAGCTGTTCTGCCGCACACCGCACGAAAAGAGCTTGAGCCAAGGTGAGCGCCGCGCAATCGATCGCGCCGCCGATTTCATGACCCAAGCGCGCCATCACCGGCTAAAGACCAGAACCGGCTGCGTCATGGTGCATGAATTCCGGCCCGAGGCGGGCAGGGCAACTGCCGGCACCGTGCTCGTCATCCATGGTTGGCGTTCGCGCACCGAATACATGCGCACATTGATCGAAGCCTATCGCGATGCAGGCTACAAGGTGGTCTCGCTCGACCTGCCGGGCCACGGCCAGTCGCAGGGCCGCCGGCTTACCCTGGTCAGTGCGGTCGATGCGGTACGGGTTGCCGGCGAATGGTTCGGGCCGTTTGCCGCCATCGTCGGCCATTCCTTTGGTGGTGCCGTTGCCGCCAATGCCGTCGCCGGTTCGATCAGGAACATCCCGCGATTGGCGGCCGGGCGGTTGGTGCTTATCGCCGCGCCGAGCTCCCTGCCGGCGATCTTTGCTGATTTCAGCCGCATGCTGAATGTCGGCTCGCGCTCGCAGGCCGCCATGGCCGACCGGGTCGAGCGCATCGCCGGCCGGCCGTTGCATGAGTTCACCGGTGACCGCCAGTTGGCAAGCACGCCGCTGCCGACGCTGGTGATCCACGCACCGGACGACCGCGAAGTGTCCGCCGAGCATGCAAGGCTCTATGCGCGCGCCGGAAACCATGTGCGGCTGTGCTGGGCCGACGGGCTCGGCCACCGCCGCATTCTTGCCGACAAGGGTGTGGTGGAGCGTGCCGTTGGCTTCGTTGCGGGCAGGCTGGAGCCGTCTCTGCAGTGATCTGAATGTCTGTTCTTGTCTGCCGGGTTCGATCGTCACGCCGCCCCGGTGTCGGCCATCGCTATCCAAGCTGCCATTGCCCCAGCCACCGTCGCCAGAAGGGCCGAACGCGACGCGCCGTCGCGCGCCTGGATCGACATGCCGTGCTGCACGGTCGCGTAGAAGGTCGCGGCCGTACCGCAGTCGAAATCGGCCGGCAACTCCCCCTCGGCCACGCCACGCTCGAGCCGTCTCAGCAATGCTTCGCGGTTTTCGGCGCGGCGACGGCGCAGATCATCGCAGATGGCACCGCGGCTTGAGTCCTGGTGCAATGCGCCGAGCGCGATAAGGCAGCCTTGCGGACGACCGGTCTGTGAATAGGCCCTGGCAGTCTGCCGCAGGAACCGCTCGACGGCCTGGCGTGCGGTCGGCGCCTTTTCCAGCGCGGACCAGATCTCGGTTCCCTCGACCCGCGTGTAAAGCTCGGTTGCCTCGAGAGACAGCGCTTCCTTGCTGCCGAAGGCGGCATAGAGGCTGGGTGAGTTGATGCCCATTGCAGCGGTCAGGTCGCTTATCGACGCGCCCTCATAACCCTTGGCCCAAAACACTTCCATTGCGCGCCGCAAGGCGGCGGCTCGATCGAAGGTGCGGGGGCGGCCTCGTTCCGGCATGGCATCCTTTCTGTATTGATCGATACATAATCCAGTTGACCTTGTTCAGCAAGGCTGGCAGATATTTATGTATCAATCACTACAAAATGGAGAAGCAGATGTCATCCAGAAGCTTGAACGGCAAGGCCGCCCTCGTCACCGGCGGCAGTCGCGGCATTGGTGCGGCGATCGCAAGAAGGCTCGCGGCCGACGGCGCAGGGGTGGCAATCACCTATGTGAATGGCGAGGAAGGGGCGCGCGGGGTGGTCAGGGAAATCGAAGCGGCCGGCGGCCGGGCCTTTGCCATCAAGGCCGACAATCGCGATGCTGCGGCGATCGAGGCGGCAGTCGATGAGGCAGCAAAAGCCTTCGGACGGCTCGACATCCTGGTCAATAGCGCCGGCATCTGGCGCGCTGCGCCGATCGATGTCCTGTCGCTTGCCGACTTCGATGAGACAATGGAGGTCAACCTCAGAGCCCCGTTTGTCGCCGCCAAGGCGGCAGCAGCGCATATGGGCGAGGGTGGCCGGATCATCTCGATCGGCAGCAATCTGGCCGAGCGTGCCACGGACGCCGGCCTGAGCGCCTATTCGGCCAGCAAGGCTGCCTTGGTTGGCCTGACCAAGGCCTTTGCACGCGATCTCGGTCCGCGCGGCATCACCGCCAATGTCGTCCATCCCGGGTCGACCGATACCGACATGAATCCGGCAGCCGGCCCGCACGCCGAGCATCAGCGCCAGAAGATGGCGATGCCTCGCTTCGGCACGGCCGACGAGATCGCCGGCATGGTCGCCTGGCTTGCCGGTCCCGAAGGGCGCTTCGTGACAGGCGCGGCATTGACCATCGACGGCGGCGCCAACGCTTGAGGCTTGGCTCACGGGCACTTCCATTGATCGGGGGCGATGGCGGAACCGCTTGGCCCGTCACGATGTTGTGAAACCGTTCTGCAACAGACGTTCCGAAATTTATGGAAGCTTAACGAAATCAGTATGAATCAGTGTAGTCACGCCTTACATCCGCCATGCGGTGGGCGAGACCGTGAAAGCGGTGCGGAACGGGATCCGGTTCAACCGGAGCGGGTGATCCATGAAACTCCTTGGAAACAAAGCAACCGTGCTGCCGTTTGCGGTGGCCGCGGCAATGCTGGCCTTCGGGGCGCCGAAGGCTGAAGCGCAAGGGTTCTTCGATATGCTTTTCGGCGGCGGCGTCAAACACGCACCGCCGAAAGGTAACTTTCCGCCGCCACCGTCAAAATACAAGCCCAAGGCGCCGGCCGCTTCCGGTGGGGGCGGTGGTGGTGCGCAAATCAGCAGCCCGTCCTATTACACCTACAAGAGCGATCCGCTGGTGCGCGTCGATTTTTCGGCACTGTCGGCAACGCCTGAACCGGCAACGCCTCAGGATGCTGCATTCGAGCCGGCGGCCACCGGGGCTGCATTCCGCGAAGCCGTTGCCGGGCTCGACGGCTATGACCTCTACGCCGAGAAGGACATCGCCAAGGCGCTGATCGCCTATTACTCGGCCAATCCGGATTTCATCTGGGTGACGGGAACCAGTCCCAACAGCCGTGCCGAGGATGCGGTGCGGGTGCTGGGCGAGGCCGCGAGCTACGGCCTGACGCCCGCGGATTACACCGTCGAAGTTCCGGCAGCAGGCGCATCGGCGGGCAATGCCGATGAACGCCTGAAAGAGCTGGTCCGCTTCGAGATGGCGCTGTCGGCGCGTGTCCTGCGCTACGCCCGTGACGCACAAAGCGGCCGCGTCGATCCCAACCGCATGACCGGCTACTACGATTTTCCGCCGAAGCCGCTCGACATGGAAGGGGTGCTGAACACGCTGGCCCACACCCAGCAAGTGCGCACCTATCTCGAATCGCGGCATCCACAGAATTCCGAGTATCAGGCACTGCGTGTCGAACTGGAAGCGCTCCAGGCCAGCGCCGACGACGAAGTCACCATCGATCCCAATCTGCTGTTGAAGCCGGGGCAGACCAACCCCGAGCTGCCGAAGCTGTTGACAAAGATCGCGCGCAATCTCGATGACGAGATGGGCGGCGCCTATGGCGAGGTCCTGGCGAGGCTCGCCACCAGCGAGGTCTACGATCCGGAGCTGGTGCCGGTGATCAAGGCGGTGCAGAAACGGGCCGGCATGAAAGGCGACGGCGTCATCGGTCCCCGTACCGTTGCATCGTTGGCCGGAACGTCCAAGGCCGACAAAATTCAGAAGGTTCGGGTTGCGCTCGAAGAGTTGCGCTGGCTGCCTTCCGACCTTGGCAGCCCGCGCGTCTTCATCAACCAGCCGGCTTTCACCGCGAGCTATATCGATGATGGCGAGGAGAAGCTGAAGACCCGCGCCGTCGTTGGCAGGCCCACCAACCAGACTGCTTTCTTCTACGACCAGATAGAGCAGGTCGACTTCCATCCCTATTGGGGCGTGCCGCAGTCGATCCTGGTCAACGAGATGCTGCCGCGGCTGCGCCGGGATCCTGGCTATCTCGACCGCGCCGGCTACGAGGTGGTCAATGCCCGCGGCAAGCGCATTCCCTCATCCTCGGTCAATTGGGGTGCCTACGGCGCAAAGATACCCTACGGCGTGCGCCAGCTGCCGAGCGAGGCCAATGCGCTGGGCGAATTGAAGATACTGTTTCCCAACAAGCACGCCATCTACATGCACGACACACCGCAGAAGTCGTTTTTCCAGCGCGACATGCGCGCGCTCAGCCATGGTTGTGTTCGCTTGCAGGATCCGCGCGGCATGGCGGCTGCCGTTCTCGGCACCTCGGTCGACTACATTGAGGACAAACTGAAACACGGACATTCGACCGAAGACGTGACACGCAAGATCCCGGTCTATGTCGCCTATTTCACCGCGTGGCCGGACCTGTCCGGCACCGTCGAATATTTCAATGACGTCTACGGCCGCGACACAAGGCTGCAGCAGGCGCTCGACAGCACGGAAGCGGTGCGTTCGCCGGCAAGCTGACGAATGCGATTCTAGCGCTGAAACAGCGGACGCCGGAAGCCGGCGTCGCGTCCGGCGATCAGCCAATAGACCAGGCCGGCGACAATGCCTGCCGCGGCAATGATACCGATATCGGCCCAGCGCTCCGGGTTCGTGTCGTCCGGTACACTGGGCCAGATCAAGGCGAAACCGCCAACCGCGGCCGCTGCGCCGAAGATCATGTGCAGCCAAAAACTGCGCAGCGAGAAAAACTCGGCAATCAGTGCGAAGATCAGCGTCTGCAGGCCGGTCAGCACGATCGTCAGAAAATAGATGAACATGCCGAGCGGCGGCAACAGCAGCACCGCAACGGGGGTGACACCCATGACGTCGAAATAATTCGGCGCGTTTGGCAGCGAGCTCAACCCGCCATAAATCGCCGCCACCGCGATCAGCCCAACCAGTACCGCTATCAAATAGCCCGCGAGCATCATCAGAAAGCGTTTCAATACGTGCTTTACCGTCGCCATGCCCACCCCCGCGCGCAATGATAGCCCGCAGTCAGCCATCAAAGTCATATCTGCGCAAGTGTGTGCCGAAAGTCGGGGGACTTCGAGGCGCGCCATTTTTTAGAATTTGGACCGTTGGCGGCCAGCTTCATTTCGGCGCGGCTGTCACCGGATCATAGGTGATTTCGACTTTCGCCTTGTCGTTCGTGTAGTAGGTGACAGTGTAGGCGCCGCTGTCCCAATCGATTTCCTTGATGTAGCGGAAGTCGTCGCGCTGCTCGACCTTGGCAATGATTTCCGACAGCTTCTTGGCATTCTGCGGCGGCACCGGATTGTCGTCCGCGGCAAAGGCCGATCCGCCGACAAGCAGCACGGCGGCCGCCAAAACAAGTCTGGACATGGCTTTCCCTCACATTTCGATCAGCAGAAACTCGTTTCCATGCAGGTTTGTTCCGGGATCGCCGGGCGTTGCGCTACAACGAGGCGCCGGCCGTGCCTGATTTATGGCCACCGAAAGAACACGGCGACTGCTTAAAAATCATGATGCGTCGTCTCAACATCGCGGCCATAATAGTGCCGGTGGTCATTCGGGGGTCTACATGCAAACGCGTCATGCCATCATATTTGTACTTTTCACACTGTCCATCCTGGCCGTTTCGATGCCTGTCCAGAAAGCCGCAGCGCTGGAACCTGAGCGCTATACAGTCTATTGCGCCGACGACCGTATCGAGGTTTCGTTCTGGGATATCGAGCAGATGAAGGTGCGGGCCGGCTCCAACGTTTGCCAGTTCCAGAGCTATACGAGCTACAGCAGCGCTTTGAATTTTGCCCAAAAGAATTTTGGCGGCGAGGGGGCTACCTGCAGCTGCTAGCCGCTCTGGCTTGGCTTGAATTGATTCAGGAAAGCAGATGGTGGGCGATGCAGGGATTGAACCTGCGACCCCACCCGTGTGAAGGGTGTGCTCTCCCGCTGAGCTAATCGCCCGCTCGTTGCCCGAAGGCCAAGCGCGCCGCGATATAAGGGAGGCCGGCCTGCGAAGTCAACCACTTGTCGGTCGGCATCTGCGGTTCGCCTGAGGCCCGGCTTCAGCCTTCTGCCGCGGCCATCAGCCCTTGGACCAGATCGAGCGTCAGCGAATCGAAATGCGAGATTACCGCCGACGGTTCGAACTCTCGCACATGACGGTCGGTGTAGCCGAAATCGACTGCCACCACAGGAATCCCGGCGGCCTTTGCCGTGTCGATGTCGGTCTGCGAATCACCGACCATCAGTGCACGGTGCGGGTCGCCGCCGGCGCGCGCGATGGTCTGCGTGAGATGGCGCGGGTCGGGCTTGCGGAACGGAAAACTGTCCTGGCCGCAGATCGCCGCGAAATGCCTGGTCATACCGAGCGCTTCGATCAATGCCACCGAATTGGCCTCGTATTTGTTGGTGCAGATGGCCAGCAGGTAACCGGCTGCCTCGAACCGTGCGATCGCCTCGGGGACGCCGGGGTAGGGGCGCGATTTGCCGGGGATGTTAACGGTGTAATGGTCCAGAAACAGCTTGAGCAGGCGGTCGTGCTCCTCCACTGCCAGTGACCTATGCTGCGCTGCGTGAGCGCGCTCGATCATCACCCGGCCGCCATGGCCGACGAAGCGCTTGAAGCCGGCTTCGTCGACGGCCGCGAGCTGGCTGGCGGCAAGGCTGTGGTTGAGACTGTCGAGCAGGTCCGGCGCCGTGTCGATCAGCGTCCCGTCGAGGTCGAACACGATGATCGGTCGGGTCATGGCCTGTCCTGTGACGATTCGATTGCCGGCAGGCGATAACCGCTGCGGCCCGTTCAGGCAAGCCGGCTTATCCACCGCGGGCAAGGTCCTTTGACCAGCCCGGCAAAAATGCTACGAGCGCCGAAACAAATCTCGGGACCCGGCATGGATGCGAGGCAATTGAAGGTTGAGGCCGCGCGAGCAGCGCTTGCCCATGTCACGGATGGCATGCGGCTCGGCATCGGCACCGGCACGACGGCGGATGAGTTCGTACGGCTGCTCGCCGACAAGGTCGCCACCGGCCTGACTGTCATCGGCGTGCCGACCTCCGAGCGCACCGCCGTCCTTTGCACCGAGCTTGGTGTGCCTCTGTCGACCCTTGAGCAAACGCCCGAGCTCGACCTTACCATCGACGGCGCCGACGAGATCGATCCTGCACTGACATTGGTCAAGGGCGGCGGCGGCGCGCTGCTGCGCGAAAAGATCGTCGCGGCGGCCTCCGGCCGCATGATCGTCATCGCCGACAGCTCCAAGATGGTCGAGATGATCGGTCGTTTTCCGCTGCCCATCGAAGTCAACCGGTTCGGCCTGCGCGCCACCGAAATTGCGGTTGGCGCGGCGGCTGCAAACCTTGGCCTTTCCGGCCCTGTTACATTGAGGATGACGGGGAGCCAGCCATTTGTTACAGACGGCGGCCATTTTATCCTCGATGCATCTTTTGGCCGCATTCCGGATACAAGAGCGCTTTCGAATGCTCTCCACGCCATTCCGGGCGTGGTCGAGCATGGTCTTTTCATCGGGCTGGCATCAACGGCCATTATAGCCGGCGGCGATGGCATCCAAACCGTCCATGCCGCCCGAAAATCAGGGAGTTTTACCGATCATGATGTTGCATAACCGGGTTGGCCGCTTTTTTGCCATGCTGGCGGCCTCGGCCGTTTTCGCGTTTTCGTCGCCTGCGTTTTCGCAGGACGTCACCGATGCGCATTTGAAGGCGGCGCGCGCCGCGGTCGCGGCGATCCATGCGACGGATACATTCGACAACATCCTGCCGCAAGCGGCCGCGGCACTCGAGCAGCAGCTGATCCAGAAGAACCCGGACATGCAGGAACTGATCGCAAAGACGATCAACGAGAAGGCGATGGTCCTGGCATCGCGCCGCGCCGACCTGGAAAAGGAAGCAGCGCTCGCCTATGCAAAGGTGTTCTCGGAAAAGGAACTCAATGAAATTGCCGCCTTCTACAATTCCGATTCCGGCAAGAAGCTGCTCGATAACGGCCCGATCGTAACGCGCGAACTGGTGAAGGCTGCCGAGATCTGGCAGAACGGCCTGGCTCGCGATCTGGCCCAGCAGGTCGGCGAGACCCTGGGCGCAGCGGCGAATGCCAAGGCGCCGGCTGCACCTGCCGACGGTACCGCTCCGGCCGACGGCGCAGCTCCCGCGGACGCCACACCGAATTGATTGCGGACTTCAGAGCGGCCTGACCGACACTGGACCAGAAAGCCCGGCAAGTCCGGGCTTTTCTTTTGATAGTCGGCAGCCTACCTGTCTCGGTGTTTGAGGGGCAAGGAGTTCAGCCATGGCCGGTTACGACTACGATCTTTTCGTCATCGGCGGCGGCTCCGGCGGGGTGAGGGCGGCGCGCGTCGCGGCCGCACTCGGCAAGCGTGTCGGCATTGCCGAGGAATATCGCTACGGCGGCACATGCGTGATCCGCGGCTGCGTGCCGAAGAAGCTCTATGTCTACGCCTCGCAATTCCCCGAGCATTTCGCCGACGCCGCCGGTTATGGCTGGACGGTGCCTGAGGCGCGTTTCGACTGGCAGACGCTGGTCGCCAACAAGGACCGGGAAATCAGCCGGCTGGAGGCCATCTACAAGAAGAACGTGCAGGGCGCCGGCGGCGAGGTCTTTCATTCGCGCGCCACCCTGGTCGATCCGCATGTGGTGCATCTTCTCGGTGAGGATCGCACCGTTACCGCCGACCAGATCCTGATCGCTACCGGCGGGCGCCCGGCGCCGCATCCGGCATTGCCCGGCCATGAGCACTGTATCTTTTCCAACGAGGCCTTCGATCTAAAGGAGTTGCCGAAGGCAATCATGATCGAGGGCGGCGGCTACATCGCCGTCGAATTCGCCAACATCTTTCACGGCCTTGGCGTCGACACGACGCTGGTCTACCGCGGCAAGGAGATCCTCAGCCGTTTCGACATGGACCTCAGACGTATGCTGCACGAAACGATGGAAAAGAAGGGGATAAAAATCCTCTGCCACGCCGTGTCCGAGTGGGTCAGGAAGCGGCCTGACGGCCGGCTCGACGCGCTTGTCACCGGCGGCACCGTGCTGACGGTCGACCAGGTCATGCTCGCCATCGGCCGCATTCCCAATACCGAGAACATGGGCCTGGAAGGCGTTGGCATCGAGATGACCAAAACCGGGGCAATCCACGTCGACGAATACTCCCGCACGAACATCGACAACATCTGGGCAATCGGTGACGTCACCCACCGCGTGCAATTGACGCCGGTGGCAATCCACGAGGCGATGTGCTTCGTCGAGACCGCCTTCAAGGACAATCCGACGGCGCCCGACCACGACACGATCGCTACCGCAGTCTTTTCGCAGCCCGAGATCGGCACGGTCGGCCTGTCGGAGGATGAGGCGGCAAAACGCTTCTCGGATCTTGAAATCTACCGGGCCACCTTCCGGCCGATGCGGCACACACTTTCCGGCCGCGATGAAAAGATGCTGATGAAGCTGGTCGTCGACGGCGCCTCGAAAAAGGTCCTCGGCGCCCACATCCTCGGGCCGGATGCCGGCGAAATGGCGCAGCTTCTCGGCATACCCCTGAAGGCGGGGCTGACCAAGGATGATTTCGATCGCACCATGGCGGTGCATCCGACCGCGGCGGAAGAACTCGTCACCATGTACAGGCCGACTTACCGGGTGAAGGATGGAGAGCGCGTCTGACGCGACAATAAACCCATCGCGGCAACGAAATTGCCGCGATGGAAGTGCGTGAGTTTTTTACAGCAGCGTTCCGCGCAGGATCACCAGCGCAACCGAAAAATAGATCACCAGCCCGGTGACGTCGACCAGCGTGGCCACGAACGGAGCCGATGCGCTGGCCGGGTCGAAGCCGATGCGCTTCAGGGCGAACGGCAGCATCGATCCAGACAGCGAGCCGAAGGTGACGATGCCAACCAGCGTGGCGCCGATCGTCATTGCGATCAGCGGCCAGTGCGGGCCGTAGTCGTAGAAGCCGAGATACTGCCAGAGCGCAATGCGGCAGACGCCGACCACGCCAAGAATCGAGCCAAGCACCAGGCCGGTGGGCAGCTCGCGCAATGCCACCCGCCACCAGTCGCCAAGGCCGATCTCGCGCAGCGCCAGCGCCCGGATGACGAGCGAGGTCGCCTGCGAGCCGGAATTGCCGCCGGAGCTCATGATCAATGGAATGAATAGCGTCAGCACGATCGCCTTTTCCAGCTCGCCCTCGTAGCTTTGCATCGCGTTGGCGGTCAGCATCTCGCTGATAAACAGCGCGCATAGCCAGCCGGCGCGCTTCTGGATCATCGCTAGAAAGCCCATCTTCATATAGGGCTCGTCCAGAGCCTCCATGCCGCCGAAACGATGCACGTCCTCGGTCGTTTCCTCGATCATCGTGTCGATAATATCGTCGATGGTAACGATGCCGAGGAGCTTGCCGTTGTCCACGACCGGGACGGCGAGCAGATCATATTTCGAGATCAACTGAGCAACCTTTTCACTATCGGTCAGCGGTGAAACGGTGATAGGCGCACGATCCGGCGCTATTGCCATGATCAGCTCGTCGGGCTCGCCAGCGATCAGTCGACGCAGGCTGGTCGAGCGCAACAGGACATGCGTTTGCGGATCGACGATGTAGATCGCGTAGACAGTTTCGCGCGTCCGCTCCACCTTGCGGATATAATCCAGAGTGCGGGCCACGCTCCAGTCCGGCGGCACGCTGACATATTCGGTCGTCATGAGCGAGGCGGCGCTGCCCTCGGGGTAGCCGAGAATGGCGAGCAGCGTCACGCGCAGCGGTGGCGCCAGGCCACCAAGCAGCTCGGAACGAGCCGGTTCGTTCAGATCGCGCAGTATGTCGGCGGCACGGTCGACCGACATGGCGGCAAGCAGTCTGCCTGCCTTGATGCGGGGCAGCGCCTCGACCAGTTCGGCTGCGCCGTCGAGTTCAGGCTGGTCGAAGATCTCGACCAGCCGCTCGAACGGCACCTCGCAAAGCAGCTCCGATGCCGTCTCGCGGGGCTCCTGGTTCAAGGCCTCGACGATGTCGGCGATGTGTTCGTTGGCAAGCACGCGGGCGATGGCGATGGCATCGCCGCCCGCAACGGGGGAAAACTCGTTCATGGCTCACTCCTTGCCGTCCGGCAGGACGTGAGCCGGTCAGGTCACGTCAAGCGGACGGCGGTTGCGTTCGACTGTGACTGTCGCCAGGCATGGCGCGGTGACCTTTCTGCTCGCGGGTTCGAGTTGAGATTCTGCAAGCCGGCGCAACATAGGAGAGCGCCTTGCCGAGTCAATCGTGAGAGCGGGTTAAAGCGGCGGCAAACCGACTGGATCGCGAGACTGTGATCGGGCGACGTGGCAGGCTGGCTGGACGCTGGCAATGGTACCGCGGCTATCTCTGCTTCAGCCGGCGGGGAAAGCGCAGCCATTTGTCCTCGGCCGGCCGCGTCGGCTGCGTGAGGATGGTGGTGAGCTCGACCGGCAAGCTCGGAACCAGCGGCTTCTTGGTGGCGACGCCGTCGGCGATCGCAACCACGCTGTGGTAGAATTCGGTGCCCGCGAGCGATCTCGGCGGCGTCGCCTCATGCATGATCGAGATCACAGTTGCATCAGGGCAATTGTCCTTGATCGCCTGGTGGAAGGCGATCCGTCCATCGGGGTCGAGCGCGCCGGTGGCTTCATCGAGGAACAGCAATCCTGGCTGCTGCAGCACGATGCGGGCGACAACCAGCTTCTGTTTCTGCCCACCCGACAGAACCTGGTCCCAGATCTTTCCTTCACGGCTCTCATCGGCCAAATGCTCGATGAAATCGCCGAGGCCGGCCTTGTGCAGGGCGGATGCGACCTGCACGTCGGCGTAATCATGCTCGGAACCGGGCAGGCAGACCAGTTGCCTCAGTGAAACCTGCTGCAGCTTCACCTCCTGGGCGGCGTAGAAACTCCTGACCCCTTCAGGGAAGACGATGGTGCCGCGGCCGTAAGGCCACAGGCCGTTGATCGCCTTGATCAGCGAGGTCTTGCCGCAACCGGATTCGCCCTTGAGGAAAGTCCACTCGCCACGCCGGAAGCGCAAATTTGCAGCACTCAGGAAGGGCGTTGCGTCCTCGCCCTGATGCGCAAGCTCTAGTTTCTGGATGGTCAGGCCGAAGACCGGGTTTTGGCGGTCGTAGCGGAAGTCGGACCGGCCGGTCTGCTGATAAAATTCCTGCGGGTGCTGGACGTTTTCGATCGCGTTTGCGAGTTCCGTGACGCGCTGGCTGTTGGCCCGCAGCGCGGCGATGGCAGGCATGACGTGGATGAACCACGAGCATTGACTGATCAGCGAGTTGACCATCTCGGAGCCGGTTATGTAGCCCTTGAGATCGAAGCCGTTATGGATAAAGGGAACCAAGCCTGGCCCGTAGGCGACAATGCGGGCACCGATGAAATTGTAGATCAGCTCGAATGAATTGTAGCCTGTGTTGACGATGTTCAGCCGCGCCCAGGTGCGGTCGATGTCGACATAGCGCTGGGTGTGCACTGCCTTCTGCACGTTCTCGCCTTGCGATGCGGCGACATGAAAACTGCGGCGCAGGAACGTGATCAGCTCGCCGCGATAGCTGCCTTCGGCCTGCTGCATCCTGACATTGAGCCGTTCCAGCAGCCTGCCCAGCTTGACCGCGATCCAGGTGTTCAACGGCACATAGGTGGCGACCGCCAGAAAGGCGAGAACGGCGCTGCCATAGCTGCCGAGGAACTCCAGCCCCTTGACCTCCGCCGAGTGCGCAAGCAGTTGCTGGCCAACGAAATACAATGAAGTAGCAACGGCCAGAACCCCCATCGCGAGGCCGATGGCTCCGCCCGTCATATCCTTGATCGATTCCTGGATGCGCTGATCGATATTGTCGGGAGCGGCGGCACCTGACGAGCCATGCTGAGCGTGGAAATGGGTGTGATTGGCGTCAAGCAGGGCTTCGTTGAACTGGCTGTCCAGCCAGCCGCGCCACTTGCGATGCAAAGTTGCGGATACCAGGCTGCGGATACCGGTAAAACCCGCATCCTTGAGCAAGACCAGGAGGACAAGTATCCCGGCATTGGTCAGCAGTGTCTGAAGCGGGGTGGTGTTTGCGGCATCGTGGAAAAAGGCGATCGAGTTGACCAGCTCTCCGGATGCTACGGCAAACCAGACGCCTGACTTGCTGGAGAGCGCGGTGAGCAGGGCGATCACCAGTGTCAGCGTCCAGGCTTCCATCCAGCGGTCTGAGAACCAGTAGGCCCGCACCAGTCCCCAGAAGCTGCGCATCGACGATACGGGCGTCAGGGGCGACTGCCTTGCGGCACCGCGGAGCCATTTTTCCGATATTGAATGTCGCGTTGGTCTATCGACCCGAATCACTATCCCGCCCAAACGATTTTTCTTTTGTTACGGACAGTAACACCAATTGATCATTTTCCATTAGCTTTTCTCCGGCCGCAGGTGGCTTAGCTCGCGGGCCGTTGCAGTGGAGCAACAGAATGAATGATCGCGGCGTTAGGCCGTTACGTTTCGAGGGGTGGAATACCAACGCCATTTCAAGTAGTTACTTGCCTGCGCCGGAGCAAGTAGAGACCTTCCCCTAGGGAAGGTCTTCACACAGCTTTGTGAACATAGAAGCGCCGCCCAGCGGTCGATCTTCACAGCCTGAACCGATCTTCAGTCCGCCTTTACAGTCAGGTCCGACCTCGTCGGCGGCCAGAACGTGACCGTATGATTCGTGGTTGAAGCCGCCTTGTCAGGACCCCGTAATCGGCCAGGCACTGACTTGCCGTTACAGTCCAGGATGCAGACCAACATCGATCAGACCGTACTTTTTTAGAGCGCGCGCAAACTGCGTTTGACAATGATGCGCTGCGGATCGAACCTGCCCGGATGCATCAAGGTTTGAACCGGGGGAGTTCTTCATGCTTGCACGGACATTGGTTGTGGCGATGCTCGCAATGTTGGCCTGGCTGCCGCCGACATATGCCGGCAGCCAGACCGTTCCCGCAAACGCCGAGGGACAGATCGAGTTCAACACGCCGTCCGGCAATATTGGCTGCATCTACACGCCGAAGGGCGGCACCAGCACCTACGAGCCGCAGGATGGCGGACCGGAACTGAGTTGTTCGCGCGTCGAGCCCAGCTACGTCACCATCATCCTCGGCCCGAAAGGCCCGGCGACGCTGATCAAGAATCCGGGCGAGCAAGGCTGCTGCGGCGACGTCACCAAGCTGGCGTACGGCAATAGCTGGAGCAAGGGGCCGTTTTCCTGCCAGTCATCCACCAGGGGATTGACCTGCACCGGCAAGCATGGCCATGGCTTTTTCGTCAGCAAGGCCAAGGTGACGGTGAAATAGTCCGACTCAGTTGGCCGTTTCCAGTTCGCCGCGTGCCTTGGCTGCGGCGACCTGGCGGAGTGCATCGGCAAGCGTATCGGCGTCCTGGGCGCCCATCACCGCATATTTGCCTTCAAGCAGAAAGCACGGCACGCCCGATATGCCCATGCGCGAAGCGGTGGCGATTTCGGTGCGCACCGCCTCGACATCGGCGTCGGTCGGCAGAAGCGTTTCGACCACGGAGGCATCCATGCCGGCCTCGCGGGCGGCTTCGATCAGCACGGCATGATCGCCGAGATTGGCGCCTTCCTCGAAATTCAGTTGGAACAGCCGGCGCACCAGCCGGTTCTGAACCGCCTCGCCGGCCGTCCCGGCCCAGCGAATGAGACGGTGCGCATCCAGCGTATTGGGCGCGACCTTGATGGCGTCGAAGGCGAAGGAGATGCCTTCAGCCTCGCCCAGCGGCTCGATCCGGGCATGGATTTCGCGGATGCGTTGCTCGCTGCCGAATTTCGCCACCATATAGTCGCGGCGGTTCTTGCCTTCGGGCGGGATTGTCGGGTCGAGTTGGAAGGGCCGCCAGCGTATGTGAACGTCGATAACGACGGCGGCAATCGCCTTGTCGAGCCGTTTCTGGCCGATAAAGCACCAGGGGCATACCACGTCGGAGACCACATCGACGGTAATCGAGTTCTCGTCGTTCATCTTGGTCTCCTGTTCTGAAGAGGTCACTTCGGTTTGCGCCACCAGGTCGGCAACTGATAACCGTATATGGGCGTCTTTTGCGGATGTTCCAGATAGTTCCAATAGGCAAGCCATTGCTGGTTGTTGTGCTGGGTCGGCACCATGTAGTTGCCGGAGATCAGCAGCCGGTCGAGAACGCGGACGGCGGCGACATAGTCCTCCTTCGAGCGAGCTCTCAGCATCGCCTCGATCGCCGCATCCACCGCCGGATCGGCGACGCCGGCGAGGTTGAACGATCCTTCGGCCTTGGCGGCAGCCGATCCCCAGCGCCCGGTTTGCTCGATACCCGGCGACAGCGAGTTGTTGAAACCGGTCGAGCCGACCAGCACCTCGAAATCGAAACGCTGCTTGCGCGACTGGATCTGATCACCGTCGAGGCTGCGGATGCCGACATCGATGCCGAGCTTCTCAAGGGTGCGCTGATAGATAGCGGCAAGTCGCTCTTCATCCTGCGAGGCGGTCAGTATCTCGAAACCGAACGGCTTTCCCTCGGGATCGAGCATCGCGCCGTCCTGCAACGTATAGCCCGCGCTCTTCAGCAGCTCGAATGCCGCCTTCAGCACCTTGCGGTCCTGGCCGGAGCCGTCGGTAACGGGCGGCCTGTAGGTGCCGTCCATGACATCTGCGGGCACGCGGCCGGGGTAGGGGGCCAGCAGGGCCTTTTCCCTTTCGCTGGCCGGGTGGCCGAGCGCGGACAGCTCGGAATTCTGCCAAAAGCTCATTGTGCGCGTGTATTTGCCGCCGAACAGATTCTTGTTGGCCCATTCGAAATCGTAGAGCATGCCGAGCGCGCGCCGCACGACCGGGTTGGAAAATTTCGGCAGCCGCGTGTTGAACAGGAAACCGTTGACCGCCGGCGGAATGCCGGTATCGAAAGTTTCGGCGATGACCTCGCCCCTGTGGAAGGCCGGAAAATCGAGATCGCGCTCGCGTTTGACCGGGTCGCTGTCGTCGTCGATGGCGCAGATGCCCTTCTTGAACGCTTCCTGCTTGGCGTTGGCGTTGAGGAAATATTCGATGGTGATCTGGTCGTAATTGTCGAAGCCGCGCTTGGACGGCACGTCCTTGCCCCAATAGTCCGGATTGCGCTTGAACACGATGCGCTGGCCGGGCACGACTTGCGCCACCGTGTAAGGCCCGCTGCCGATCACCGGCTTCAGCGTCGTCCTGTCGAAGGTGTCCTTGTTGAATGCGTGTTTCGGGATGATCGGCGTCAGCGCAATGATCAGCGGAAATTCGCGGTCCGCCTTGTCGTTGAAGGTGAAGCGCACACTGCGGTCACCGGTCTTTTCGAGCTTGGCGATCGCTTTCATCCGCAGGCTGTAAGGTGGCCGGCCCTTCTCGGTGAAGACGTCATAGGTGAACAACACGTCTTCCGGCGTCACCGGCTCGCCGTCCGACCATTTTGCGCTGGGATCGAGGTGGAATTCGATGCTCTTGCGCTCGGGATCCATGTCGGCGGTATCGGCGAGCAGGCCGTAGAGACTGAAGGCCTCGTCGTAGTTGCGCTGCATCAACGGCTCGAAGACGAGATTGCCAAAGGCTTGATCCATCATGCCGCGCGCGGTGGTGCGCAGGCTTCTCAGGATGAACGGATTGAGATTGTCGAAGCTTCCGACGACGCAATAGGTAATGCTGCCGCCCTTAGGCGCGTCGGGATTCACGTAGTTGAAATGCTTGTAGTCGGACGGCATCGCCGGCTCGCCCTGCATGGCAAGCGCGTGCTTCGGTTCCGACAGGGCCGGCTGCAGGGAAAGGCCGACAAACAAGATTGCGGCGATCAGCCAAACGACAACGCGGCCCATGACCGTCTCCTTCCCGATTCGATGCGCAGCATACATGAGCCGGTCGTGCACCGGCCAACCCCTTGACCAACCCGTCGGCCAAGATTCGCGAGGCCCGGGCTGGATTCGGCATCGCTTGCAGTGTAACACGCCGTCCGAAGTCATTCTGTTGCCTCATTTCGGCAACAGGTAGCTGGACCACACGGCGGGAAAAAGCCGGTTCCGGGATCATTTGAAAGGAATGCACGACATGACGAGCCTGAACAGCAACGCGTACCGCCTGTCGGTCATGGCCGCTGGCGTGGTCGGCATTCTCGGCGCCGGGATTCCCGCTGCTTCCGCGCAGCAGCAACAGCAGATTCCGCAAGGCTGGTTCAAGGCCTGCACCAAGCAGGAAGACGTCGACATCTGCAATGTCCAGAACATCACCACCGCCGGCAACGGCCAGCTCATCACCGGCGTCAGCCTGATCGAATTGAAGGGCAAGGTGAACCGCAAGGTGTTTCAGGTGACGGTTCCGACCGGCCGTCTGGTTCCTCCCGGCATCGGCCTCCAGATCGACGGCGGCAAGGCGCAGAAGCTCGACTATGTGATCTGTTTCCCGGATCGCTGCGTGGCGGAAGTCCCGTTGAGCGATCAGCTCGTCGCATCCTTCAAGAAGGGATCGGCGCTGACGCTCACCTCAGTCAATTTCCAAAACCAGCCGAACCCGATCAAGATTGCGCTGACCGGCTTCAGCGGCGCCTTCGACGGCCCGCCGCTGCAGCAGTCGGACATCGAGGACCGGCAGAAAAAGCTCCAGGACTTCGTCGCCAAGAACAATCAGGATTTTGCCAAGAAGCTCAAGGAAGAGCAGGAGAAGGCGAAGGCCGCCAACTGATCGACGGGTTTTCGAACCAACAAAAAGCGGGGTTCATGCCCCGCTTTTTTCGTTTGGACCGGACGTTTGTCGGGTCAAGCCATGTCTCAAGCCTGTCCCAGCCCGATCCCGACTAAGTCAATGTCGCAATTGGTGCTTTGGCTCGTAGCGTCCGTCCGGCTTCTTGTCGAACATTTCACCAATCTGCGGATGCCGGACCGGTTCGCCCGACCGGTCCTCGAGTAAATTCTGCTCGGACACATAGGCGATGTATTCCGTTTCGGAATTCTCGGCGAGCAGATGATAGAAAGGCTGGTCCTTGCGCGGCCGCACGTCAGCGGGGATCGCCTCGTACCATTCGTCGGTATTGGCGAATTGCGGGTCGACGTCGAAAATGACGCCGCGGAATGGAAACAGCCGGTGCCGAACCACCTGTCCGATCGAGAATTTGGCTGTCTTCATCGTACTCACCACTTGAACTTCTTGAACGCCACGCATCCTGAAACACGCAAGAAAACGCTCCAGGACTTTAGACTCTTACGCACCAATCCGGCAAAGATTGGCCCAGACCTTACGGTCGACATCGTCATTATTTGGCGCAGACGCCGCGTCAATTCAATCCCGATCCCCTTGATGCCAAGATGCGGATCAAGGGCGGTGCCCAAGATCGCTATCGCGCAGCCGGTTTTCGCAATCCGCCAAAAAACGCCGCAAAACCGCTGCCGGGTCGAAGACCCTCGCGCATGAAAAACGCCCGCAACGGCGCAAACCCCTCAAGCGCGCCCAGGCCAGCGCTGCGCACCAACTGGGCCGGCAGCATGTCGGAAAGCAACGACATGTTCAGCAGATTGACCGCGCTGCTGCGCGCCAGAATGTCCGGCCGCCGATTGAAATCATAGGCTGCAAGCGCCTGGGCGGCGCCCGGGTCCGAGCGGTTTCTGCTTGCGGTACCAATCAGGTCGTCGATGTCCCGGATGCCGAGATTGAGGCCTTGCGCGCCGATTGGGGGAAACACGTGGGCGGCTTCACCGACAAGTGCCACGCGGCGATGCGCAAACCGCCACGGGCTCACCGCTGAAAGGGGATAGACCTGCCGGCCGGGCTCAACCGAAACGCGGCCCAGCATCGATTGCATTCGCTGTTCGACCCGCGCCGAAAGCTCGGCGTCGTCGAGTGCTGCAAGGTCCCTGGCGATATCGGGTTCGAGCACCCAGACAAGGCTGGACCGGTTGCCGGGCAGGGGAACCTGTGTGAACGGACCGGTCTCGGTGTGGAATTCGGTCGAGGTGAAGGCATGATCGCTGCGGTGACCGAAATTGAGCACCAGCGCCGCCTGCGGATAGGATCGGACCGAGGTGCGGATGCCGGCTGCCTCGCGGGCCGGCGACTGACGGCCATCGGCGCCAACCGCCAACGACGCCTCAACCTCGCTGCCATCGGCGAGAACGGCATGGGCATGGTCGGCATCGAGGCGCCATGCCTCCACCATCGACTTTCGCCATTCGATGCCCGAATGCGCGACAGCCTCGGCTAGCGTGCGGTTGAGAACGCTGTTGGGCAAGTTCAGCCCGAATTGCTCTTCGTTGATCTCGCTGGCACGAAAGGTCACTGTCGGGCTGCGGATCAGCCGGTTGGTTGCGTCAACGATGCGCATCACCTTGAGCGGCGCTGCGTGCGACCTGATTCCGTCGAAGATCCCGAGCCGTTCGAACATCTTCAGGGCAGGGTTCATCAAGGCTGTCGTCCGGCCATCGGGGCCGGCTGCTTCGGGTCCGACGAGCGTCACGGGAAAGCCCGCCTCGGCAAAGCCAAGCGCCGCGATCAGCCCCGCAGGGCCGCTGCCTGCGACCAGTATCCGTGCTGTTTCCCGATGGTTCAAATTCGGCTTCCGGATTGCGAGGTGAGGCCCGTCCGACCTGTTGGTCCATATAGGTCAGGTGATGCGGCTTGATCAACGCGGCGATTCGGCCCATTCGGTTGCCATGACCGGCCAACAAGACGATTTCAGCCACCTCGACGGCACCGGCCGCGCGATGGCGAGCGTTGCGCGCAACCCTCGACTGGCGGTGAGCGTCGTTGCCGGCATGGGCATCGCCCTTGCCTGGCTTCTTCTCGGCGTAATGGCAGTTCGTGGTGCCGTAAGCCGGCTCCCCGGCGCTGCCGTGCTGGAATACCTGCCGCAACTGCCGCTACCGGATTTCCTTGCGCGTTTATTCGCTCTCTGCCTTGCGCCGGCGCCGCTTCGCGCAAGCCTAGGCGCGCAAGGCGAGGCACTCACCGCGATGTGGCTGTTGATGGCCATCGCGACCATGCTGCCCTCCGCGGCGCCGATGATCCGCACCTATTGCGAGATCGCAGATACCGCCCGGATCAAGAGGGAGCCGGTCGTCCATCCGCTGATCCTGGTCGCTGGATATTTGAGCGTCTGGCTTGTCGCCTCGGCAATGTTCGCTGCCCTGACGCTCGCAATCCATGCATTCGCGTCATCCGGGCAGATGCTCGATCCGCTGGTTGGAATTGCCGGAGCAGCCGCGCTGTCGATCGCTGGTCTCTATCAGTTCAGCTGGCTGAAGGAAGCCTGCCTGGAGAAGTGCAGAAATCCGTTCTCGGTCCTGTTCGCCAACTGGAGCGCCAGGCCCATTCGCATTTTCCGGCTCGGCATGGAGCAGGGCCTGTGGTGCCTTGGATGCTGCTGGGCGCTGATGCTGGTAATGTTTGCGGTCGGTGTGATGAACGTGTTCTGGATGGCGCTGATCGGCCTGTTCAGCCTGGTCGAAAAACAGACGGCAGGCAATCTGCCGACGCGGTTGGGCGGTGCGATACTGCTTGTCTGGGCAGCAGCGCTACTAGTAGTCTCGGCATGAGGGGGGAGAATTCGATGACGGATCAAAACTGGGCAATGAAGGGAGAGCTCGTCCTCTCCTGCAATTGCACGGTTTTTTGCCCTTGCGTGCTGTCGCTCGGCAATCATCCGCCGACCGAAGGCTATTGCCAGACCTGGGCCGGATTCCGCATCGATGCCGGTCATTTCGGCGAGGTCGACCTGTCCGGTCTCAATCTTGGGCTGGTCATGGAAATCCCCGGTTATATGAGTCGCGGCAATTGGACGGCCGGTTTGTTCATCGACAAGCGCGCCTCGGTTTACGCTATGAAGGCACTGACCAAGATCTTCACCGGCAAGGCCGGTGGAACCACATCGCTGCTCTCCATCCTGGTCGGACAGTTCCTCGGCGCCGAGCAGGTGCCGATCACCTACGAGACGCGTGAGAAAACGCGCATCTTCCAGATACCGAAGATCATCGATGGCGCGGTGACGCCAATCACCGGAAAGGATCGCGACAAGGATACGGTCATCAGCAATTCGGAATACTGGATTGCGCCGGAAATCATCGTCGCCAAATCCGACAAGAGCAAAATGCGGGCCTTTGGCCGCAACTGGAACTTTGCTGGCCGTTCGGCCGAAATCTGCAAGCTGGACTGGCGGGGCCCGTGAGCAAGAAGACGACGGCCAGGAAAATCGCCGACCGGATTCCGCGGCCGAAGAAGAAAGTCACATGGCCGCAGGCGCGGGCGTTCTCGGTCCATCTCTTGACCGCGTCGGGCTCATTCCTGGCGTTTCTGTCGCTAGTGGCAGCAAGCGAGCAGCGCTGGACGGCGATGTTCTGGTGGCTGGGCCTGGCACTTTTCGTCGATGGCATCGATGGGCCGATCGCCAGGAAGCTCGACGTCAAGGAAATCCTGCCGACATGGTCTGGCGAACTGCTCGACAACATCATCGACTACGTGACCTACGTGTTGATTCCGGCCTTCGCGCTCTATCAGCGCGGCTTCATGGGCGAGCGCCTGTCGTTCCTGTCGGCGGCGATAATCGTGGTGTCGAGCGCAATCTACTATGCCGATACCGGCATGAAGACGAAGGAGAATTTCTTCAAGGGCTTTCCGGTCGTCTGGAACATGGTGGTGTTCACGCTGTTCGTCATCGAGCCCGGACAATGGGTTTCCTTCGCCGTGGTCGTGGTGGCCGGCATTCTCACCTTCGTGCCGATCAATTTCATCCATCCGGTGCGGGTGAAGCGGCTGCGGCCAATCAATCTCGGCATGACGCTGCTTTGGTGCGCTTTCGGCGCGCTGGCGCTGGCGCAGGCCGCACTTGCCTCCTTCTACGACCAGATTGGCGTGCTGGGCGAGCAGGTCAGCGATTTCATCAAGATCGGGATTACGGTCACCGGACTTTACCTCGCTTGCATCGGCGCTATCATGCAGTTCTTCCCAAATCTCGGCGCCAAGCCGGACAAGAAAGCCTGATCCCAAGAGAGCCAGAAAATGTCCAAAGCGATCCGCATCCATGCCCATGGCGGCCCGGAGGTCCTGACCTATGAGGATGCCGATCCCGGGCAGCCGGGCTCGGGACAGATCCTGGTCAAGCACACCGCGATCGGTCTCAATTTCATCGACGTCTATTATCGCTCTGGCCTTTATCCGCCGCAGGGCGGATTTCCGCTGATCCCCGGCGGCGAGGCGGCCGGCGTGGTCTTGGATGTCGGCTCGGACGTCGACTGGCTCAAACCCGGCGATCGCATCGCCTACGCCGTGACGACCGGCGCCTATGCCGGGCAGCGCGTGATCGCCGCCGACCGCGTGGTGAAGGTGCCGGACGGCATCAGCGACGAACAGGCCGCAGCGATGATGCTAAAGGGCATGACCGCCGAGTACTTGTTGCGCCGTACATTCAAGGTGAAAGCTGGCGACACGATCCTGTTTCATGCGGCGGCCGGCGGTGTCGGGCTGATCCTCGGCCAATGGGCCAAGCATCTCGGCGCGACAGTGATCGGCACGGCGAGTTCCACCGACAAGATCGAGATCGCCAAGGCGCATGGCTTCGACCACGTGATCAACTATCGCGAACAGGATTTCGTGGCCGGCGTTGCCGCTATCACCGGTGGCAAGAAATGCGACGTTGTCTATGACTCGGTCGGCAACGACACGTTTCCAGCCTCGCTCGATTGCCTGCGGCCGCTCGGCACGTTCGTCAGCTTCGGTCAATCGTCTGGGCCGATCCCACCTTTCAGCATCTCGCTGCTGGCGCAGAAGGGCTCGCTGTTCGCAACGCGGCCGACGCTGTTCGTCTACAATGCCAGGCGCGAAGATCTCGAGGCTTCCGCCGCCGCCTTGTTCGATGTGGTGCTCAGCGGCGCCGTCAAGATCAAGATCAACCAGCGTTACGCGCTCAGCGATGCGGGCAAGGCGCATGCCGATCTCGAAGGGCGCCGGACCACCGGGACAACAATACTTATCCCTTGAGCCCGCATTTTCGGCCCGCCAACGCCGCCGTTCTTGCGAACTGCTCTTTACCGCTTGAGTTTCCGCTGAAATTCTTGAAGCTCTTTCAAGTCGCGAGGCGCTTACCGTAGAGAGCAGCCCGCGCATACGATGCTTGCGGGAACACAGAACATGTCTGGCAAACCAGATGGAGGCACCGTGAGTGCAGATCAGGACGGCGCAAACCTGCTTGAGGTTCGCGGCCTCACAAAGATATTCGGCACATTGACGGCGTGCGACCATGTCGATCTCAACATCGCCAAGGGCGAGATCCATGCGTTGCTTGGCGAGAACGGCGCCGGCAAGTCGACCCTGGTGAAAATGCTGTTTGGATCGCTGGAACCGAATTCCGGCGAGATTTTCTGGAATGGCCAGGCGGTCAGGATCACCAGCCCCGGTACCGCAAAAAAGCTCGGCATCGGCATGGTTTTCCAGCATTTTTCGCTGTTCGAAGCGCTGACGGCTGCGGAGAACATCGCGCTGTCGCTGGATGACGGCTCGCCGATCAGCACGATCGCGGCCAAGGCGAGGGCGCTCTCCTACAGTTACGGCCTGCCTCTCGATCCGCTGTCGCTGGTCGGTGATCTGTCGGTCGGCGAGCGTCAGCGTATCGAAATCATCCGCTGCCTGCTGCAGACGCCACAACTCATCATCCTCGACGAGCCGACTTCGGTGCTGACGCCGCAGGAGGCCGATAAGCTGTTCGAGACGCTCGAACGGCTGCGTTCGGAAGGAAAGTCCATCCTCTACATTTCGCACCGGCTGGAAGAGGTCAAACGGATCTGCGACCGCTCCACCGTGCTGCGTCACGGCAAGGTGGTCGGCCATTGCAATCCGCGCCAGGAAACCGCGTCTTCGTTGGCGCGGATGATGGTCGGCAACGAGGTGCAGGCCGTGATGCGGGCGCCGGCCGAGGGTATCGAGACCGCGCCGGTGCTGCTTCAAATCCGCGAACTCACCCGCAAGCCGGCGACCCCGTTCTCGATCCCGCTCAGGAACATCAATCTTGAAGTCCGCGCCGGCGAGGTGATCGGCATTGCCGGTGTGGCGGGCAACGGCCAGGGCGAATTTTTCGAATCCGTTTCCGGCGAGGTGCTGCAGCAGGATGCCGGCTCGGTCCGCATCCGCGGTAAGGATGCCGGCGGCCTCACCATCACAGGCAGGCGCCTGATGGGCGCTGCCTTCGTCCCGGAAGAGCGGCTCGGCCATGGCGCAGCACCGCGCATGAAGCTTTCGGAGAACCTGCTCCTGTCGCGCCACGCCACCGATGGCAAGATGTTTGTCAGCGCCGGTGGAATGGTCAAGGGCGATGCGATCTATACCGCTGCCCAGCGCATCATAAAGGCAATGGACGTGCGCAAGAGCTCGCCGGATCCGGAGGCTGCGGCTCTTTCGGGCGGCAATCTGCAGAAATTCATCGTTGGCCGCGAACTCGACCGCCGGCCGAGCGTCTTGGTGGTCAATCAGCCGACCTGGGGGGTCGACGCGGGTGCGGCGGCCCACATCCGCCAGGCGCTGATCGAACTGGCGCGCAGCGGCTCGGCGGTGCTGGTGATCAGCCAGGACCTCGACGAGCTGTTCGAGATTTCCGATGCGATCACGGTCATGCACAATGGCGAACTTTCGAAGCCGCTGCCGATAGCTGAAGCGACATTCGAGAAGATCGGGCTGCTGATGGGCGGCGCCGAACCCGGGCATGCCGAACATACGCTGGAGACGGCCTGATGCGCCTCGAACTTGTAAAACGCCCGCAGCGCTCGATGCTGTTTTCGGCACTCTCGCCTTTCATCGCTTTCGTTTTGACGATCATTGCCGGTGCCATCATGTTCGCGCTGCTCGGCGTCAACCCGTTGACTGCGTTCCGCATCTACTTCATCGAACCGATCAGCCAGGTCTGGCAGCTGCATGAGCTGGCGATCAAGGCCGCCCCCCTGATCCTGATCGCGGTCGGACTGTCGGTCTGCTACAAGGCCAACATCTGGAACATCGGCGCCGAAGGCCAGTTCATCCTGGGCGGCATTGTCGGCTCGATCATCCCCGTGCTGTTTCCGCAGTTGGAAGGCCCATTGGTGCTGCCGCTGATGCTTCTGCTCGGCATGGTCGGCGGGGCCGCCTATGCTGCAATCCCGGCACTGCTGAAGACGCGCTTCAACACCAACGAGATCCTGACCAGCCTGATGCTGGTCTATGTCGCCCAGCTCTTCCTCGATTGGCTGGTGCGCGGGCCATGGCGCGATCCGCAGGGGCATGGTTTCCCGCAAACCATCCAGTTCAACGACTCGGCCATACTGCCGGAACTCCTCCCGGAATCCGGCCGGGCAAACTGGGGATTTGTCTTCGCGCTGATCGCGGCGATACTGATCTGGATCCTGATGAGCCGCATGCTAAAAGGCTTCGAGGTCCGCGTGCTCGGCTCAAGCCCGAGGGCAGGGCGCTTCGCCGGGTTTGGCCTTAACCGTATGGTCTTCTTTGCCTTCCTGCTGTCGGGCGCACTGGCCGGACTTGCAGGGATTTCGGAGGTCTCGGGCGCGATCGGACAATTGCAGCCGGTGATCTCGCCCGGCTACGGATTTACCGCCATCATCGTGGCATTCCTCGGCCGGCTCAATCCGCTCGGCATCGTCGCCGCAGGGCTTGTGCTGGCGCTGACCTATCTCGGCGGCGAGGCAGTGCAAAGCGCGCTCGGCATCTCCGACAAGGTGGCGCGAGTGTTCCAGGGCATGCTTTTGTTCTTCGTGCTCGGCTGCGACACGCTCATCCATTACCGCATTCGCCTGACCGGCTTTTCCGCGCCGAAGCTCGAGGCGGCGCCGAAACTGGAGGAAGCCCGCTGATGGACATCACCGTCAACATACTCTTGACCATCGCCACGGCGGCGACGCCGCTGCTGATCGCGGCGATCGGCGAACTGGTGGTCGAACGTTCCGGCGTGCTCAATCTCGGCGTCGAAGGCATGATGATCATGGGTGCGGTCGGCGGGTTCGGCGCCGGCTATCTCACCGGCTCGCCGTGGATAGGGCTGTTGGCGGCAATTGCCATGGGGGCAGTGTTCTCGCTGCTGTTCGCCGTCATGACGCTGTCGCTGGCCACCAACCAGGTGGCAACCGGCCTGTCCCTGACACTGCTCGGCCTCGGTCTTTCCGGCATGATGGGGACGAATTTTGTCGGCCAGCCCGGCGAGAGATTGCCTAACCTCGATATTCCCGGCCTGACCGCAATCCCGGTCGTCGGCAGGCTGCTGTTCGGTCAGGATCCAATCTTTTACATCTCGATCGCGCTGACCGCCGCCGTCATGTGGTTCCTGTTCAAGACCCGCACCGGGCTCACGCTGCGCTCGATCGGCGACAGCCATGCATCCGCCCATGCGCTTGGCATTCACGTCATCCGCTACCGTTATCTCTCAGTGATTTTCGGCGGCGCTTGTGCCGGCCTCGCCGGCGGTCACCTATCGCTGGTCTACACACCGCAATGGGTGGAGAACATGACCGCCGGCCGCGGCTGGATCGCGCTGGCTCTGGTCGTTTTCGCCTCCTGGCGGCCATGGCGGGTGCTGGCCGGCGCCTATATTTTCGGCGCGATCTGGGTTGGCCAGCTTCACGTCCAAGCCATAAATCTGCAGGACTTCGTCGACGCCCCCTGGTTGCTCTACAAGTTAATTTCGTTCTTAAAATCGTTTCCCTCGCAACTGCTTTCTTCGCTGCCCTATCTGGCAACCGTCGTGGTTCTCGTTCTAATCTCGCGCAACAAGCGTTTGACGATGATGAACACGCCGGCCTCCTTGGGCCAGCCATTCGTTCCGGATCGTTGACAACAAAAAGACGGAAGCTCCAAGGCTTAACTCAGAGAGGTAACACAATGAAAAAACTGCTTATTGCCCTGATGGCGACGACGGCCGCATTGTCATTGGCGGCCTCAGCCGAGGCGGCGGACAAGCTGAAGGCGTGCTGGGTCTACACCGGCCCGATCGGCGATTTCGGCTACTCCTACCAGCACGACCAAGGTCGCCTCGAGGTGGAAAAGGCACTCGGCGACAAGGTCGAGACCGCCTATCTCGAAAACGTCTCCGAAGGCCCCGATGCCGATCGCGCCTTCGAGCGCCTGGCGCGCGAGGGATGCAAGATCATTTTCGGCACGTCCTTCGGCTTCATGGACCCGGAAGTGAAGATCGCCAAGAAATTTCCCAAGGTGATGTTCGAGCATGCCACCGGTTACAAGACGGCTGAAAATCTCGGCATCTACAATGCGCGTTTCTATGAAGGCCGCTACGTGCTTGGCCAGATCGCCGCCAAGCAATCGAAGTCGGGCGTCGCCGGCTACATCGTTTCCTTCCCGATCCCAGAAGTGGTGATGGGCATAAATTCCTTTATGCTCGGCGCACAGTCGATCAACCCGAACTTCAAGGCGAAGATCGTGTGGGTGAACTCCTGGTTCGATCCGGGCAAGGAGGCCGACGCTGCCAAGGCATTGTTCGACCAGGGCGCCGATATCATTGTCCAGCACACCGACTCGACCGCTGCCTTGCAGGTGGCGGAGGAGCGCAAGCTGCACGGCTTCGGGCAGTCCTCCGACATGATCAAGTTCGCGCCGCACGCGCAGCTGACCGCGCTGACCGACGAGTGGGGTCCCTACTACATCAGCCGCGTCCAGGCGGCGCTCGACGGCACCTGGAAGCCCGACAATGTCTGGCTCGGCATTAAGGACGGCGCCGTCAAGCTGGCGCCGTTCACCAACATGCCCGACGACGTCAAGGCGATGGCCGAAGCCACCACCAAGAAGATCGCCGACGGCTGGAACCCCTTCACCGGGCCGATCGCCAAGCAGGACGGCACACCTTGGCTGAAGGAGGGCGAGGTCGCCGACGACGCCACGCTGCTCGGCATGAATTTCTACGTGAAGGGCGTCGACGACAAGCTGCCGCAGTAGGCAGCCGGAAACATATCGAACGAAGGGGCGCCACGCGGCGCCCTTTTGTTTTGGACGGAATATCAGACAGCTGAGCCGTAAAGGTCGTAAGCGTCAGCGCGCTCGATCTTGACCGTGACGATGTCGCCGGCGCGCAATGGCCGCCGCGACTGGATATGGACCGAACCGTCGATTTCGGGCGCATCGTATTTGGTCCGGCCCTTGGCCGCATTGCCATGCGCCTCGTCGATCAGGACCGGCAGGCGCTTGCCAATTTTCTTGGTGAGCTGCGTTGCCGAAATCTTCTGCTGGCGCTGCATGAAGCGGTGCCAGCGGGCTTCCTTGATCTCCTGCGGCACTTGCTCGAGGCCGAGCTCGTTGGAGCGGGCGCCTCTAACCGGCTCGTATTTGAAACAGCCGGCGCGGTCGATCTTGGCCTCGTCCAGCCAGTCGAGCAGCATCTCGAAATCGTCATCCGTCTCGCCGGGGAAGCCGACGATGAAGGTGGAGCGGATGGCAAGGTCCGGACAGACTTCGCGCCAGCCGCGAATGCGCTCGAGCGTCTTTTCGCCATGAGCTGGCCGACGCATATTCTTCAGCACCTGCGGCGAGGCGTGCTGGAACGGAATGTCGAGATAGGGAAGAATCTTGCCTTCGGCCATCAGTGGGATGACGTCTGCGACATGCGGGTAGGGATAGACATAGTGCATGCGCACCCAGACACCGAGCTTGCCGAGTTCCTCCGACAAATCCAAGAATTTCGCCCGTACTTCGCGGTCGCCGAACTGGCTTGCCTGATACTTGATGTCGATGCCGTAGGCGCTTGTGTCCTGCGAAATGACGAGGATCTCCTTGACGCCGGCCTTGGCCAGCTTCTCGGCTTCGCGCAACACGTCGGCGGCGGGCCGCGATACGAGGTTGCCACGCAGCGCCGGTATGATGCAGAAGGTGCAGCGGTTGTTGCAGCCTTCCGAAATCTTGAGATATGCATAGTGGCGCGGCGTCAGCTTGACGCCCTGCGGCGGCAAAAGGTCGATGTAGGGATCGTGGCTCGGGGGGGCAGCCTCATGCACTGCCGCCATCACGCTTTCATAGGCTTGCGGGCCGGTGATGGCGAGGACGTTGGGATGTCTTTCACGGATGACGTCCGGCTCGGCGCCGAGGCAGCCGGTGACGATGACTTTGCCATTCTCTGAAAGTGCCGAGCCGATAGCGTTGAGTGATTCGTCGCGGGCCGAATCGAGGAAGCCACAAGTGTTGACGACGACCAGGTCGGCACCGTCGTGCTTGCGGGCGATCTCGTAGCCTTCGGCGCGCAGGCGCGTGATGATGCGCTCCGAATCCACAAGGGCTTTCGGGCATCCAAGGCTGACGAAACTGACGCGAGGGGCGGACATCAAAGCTTTCCGGATTTTCAGGATTGGCGGCGCAGTATCACACTTGTTGCCGCATTGGTATGGGCAGCGGCTGCGGCGAAACGCAACCGCCAGCTTCGACGAAGGCTCGCCGAAGCTGAAAGGCCGGCCGATGCGAATTCGAGTCGACGCGTCAGCTCACCGCACTGCTGACATGCGGCAAGACTTCCACCGCGCCCCGGTAGACCATGTCGAGTGCGACATAGAAGATGATCAAAAGGCCGATATAGGCGATCCAGCGATGGCGGTGCAGCAGCTTGGCGATGAAGCTCGCGGCAAGGCCCATCAGCGCGATCGAAAGGACGAGGCCAATCACCAGCACCTGGAAGTGATCGCGCGCTGCGCCGGCGACCGCCAGCACGTTGTCGAGCGACATCGACACGTCGGCGATGACGATCTGCAATGCCGCCTGACCCAAGGTCTTCTTACGCGCCTTGCCGGCCACCATATGATCGCTGTTGATATCGGAATTGGACAGCGCTTCGGTCGCCTCCACCTCGTCGGCATGCGACGTGCGCAGCTCGCGATACATCTTCCAGCACACCCACAGCAGCAAGATGCCGCCGGCCAGCAGCAGGCCGACAATCTGCAGCAGAGTGACGGTGATCGCGGCAAAACCGATACGCAGCACCGTCGCCGCCACCACGCCGATGAGAATCGCTCTCTTGCGCTGCTCGACCGGCAAGCCCGCCGCGGCCAGGCCGATGACGATGGCGTTATCGCCTGCAAGCACGAGGTCGATGGCGATGACCTGGAGCAGGGCAGAGAAGCCCGCGGCAGTGAAAATTTCCATCGACTGGAAGTCCCTTGCTGGTTGGCCGACCGTTCGCGTCGAATGCCTGGAGGGCCTAACGTGTATGGTTCCCGCGCGTCAAGGGACTGGTTGGAACAAGGTCAGCTATATACAGAGTTTGCGACAATCGGGCCGAAACACTGGCAAAATGCGGCCACAGCTCCCGAATGCCTAGTTATAGAGGTTGTATTTGGGCCAGTCGCTTTCCGGAATTTCATCACCGATCCGGTAGCGGAGCTGCAGGACTTCCACCTGGTCCGGCGCTGTCTCGCATCTGAATTTCAGCCGGTACCATTGTCCCTTGCTGCGAAACGCAGCACCCGGGCTCTTGATCGCATCGGCGCCCATTTCGGGCGTCGCAAAAGCGTAGGCGACGACACGATCGGCTTTGTATTTGTGGTCGTCGCGGGTAATCCGGTCGAGAATTTCGGCGTCGCATCGCTGCTCCAGCCGGGTTTGCGGATCGAGTTTCAGCAGGCCGGCGCGCAATGCGCTGTCCATTGCGCTGGCCGGCCAAGCCACTATCGTCCATGCGAGGACCGCAGAAAATAGTCTATTCATAGGCGGGAGAAGCACCATATCCGGGCGGAGAAATCAACCCGACGAAGCGCGGCTGCGCGGCGGGTGACAGTCTTCGCTTTGTGGCAGGTTGTTGATTACGCAATAGTATCACCGGTACCTGGTATCGTTGCCGCGATCAGCACCTGTCGCATTTCAGCGACGCGAGAGGTGGCGCGCGGCATGGGGCAGAGCGGCGGTTCTCCCCGACGCGGACCGGCCTGTTAAAACCAGGCAGTCGAGAATCCGACGAGCGGAAAACTCGACGTCATGCCTGCAGGATTGAAGAAATTGGCCGGATATGGCGGAGGGAGTGGGATTCGAACCCACGGTGGGCTTGCACCCACGCCGGTTTTCAAGACCGGTGCCTTAAACCGCTCGGCCATCCCTCCAAGGTGACTTTTCAATCACTTAGGATATCGCGAGAGGAGCGGGTTCGAGCTGTCGGTACCGGATTGGCACCAGGACGTTCCCCGACCGGTTCGCGTTCCATTCCTGTAAAGCCGCATTCAACGCCAAGTCAACCGTGGCGGCCGCACCTTTCGGCGCGATCCAGGACGGTGAGAAGCGCCATGGCGAGCTGTGTTTTGTGCTGAGTGTGGAAAATCGTTTTTAAAACCCGCACGGAGTATTAATCGTTGAGCGCTGATATGTTGAGCGCATTAGGGACATGTAAGTAAATCGTATTCTGGAGTTGATTTTGGCCGTACTTGGCGCTCTCCCGCCCGGTCTCCGCTGTAGACCAATCTGCGAAACCGACTGGGAGGGAGTGGTCGATTGCCTGTGCAGGGGCTTTCCGGCGCGTAACCGGAGCTACTGGACACACGCTCTGACCCGCTTGTCGCAGCGGCCTGTGGTTGCCGAGTTCCCACAATATGGCTTTGCCTTGGAGCACGCCGGTCAGATCGTCGGCGTTGTGCTCACCCTTTATGCTCGCTATCAGGGGTCGGAGAGCGAGGAAATCCGCTGCAATCTTTCAAGCTGGTCAGTCGATGCAGAATTCCGTCCTTATGGTGCCATGTTGGTAGCGGCGGTTCTCAAGCGGAAGGACGTGACCTACACGAACATTTCGCCGGCACAAGCGACATTGAAAGCCAACCGGGCGCTCGGCTTTCGGCTCTTCTCCAGCGGACAATTTACCTTCTTGCCGGCTTTAAGTTCGGCGCAGCGGTCATGTCGCGTAGTCGAAGTGCGTCCCGATCTTCCGGAATTGGCGATGCTGCCCGAGGATGAGAGATACATACTCGAGGAACACGCCGCGCTGGGCTGCCTGTCGTTGATCTGCATTTGCGACGGAGCAGCGTTCCCCCTGGTGTTGATGCCGCGCCGAATGTTGCACGGTGCTATCCGATCCCATCAGGTCATCTATTGCCGCTCGCTTGCGGATTTGAGCCGCTGCGCCGGTGCGACGGGGCGGTTTCTCTTGCGAAGCGGAATCCTGGTTTGCTTTGTCGACGCCAAGGAGCCGATTCCAGGTTTGGTGGGATGGTACCGGCCCAACAAGGGGCTGAAATACTTCAAAGGTCCCAGACCACCCGCACCTGGAGATCTGACGTTCACCGAGCTTGTGATCTTCGGTCCCTGATCTGCGCTGGCAGCCAGGCCAGGCCAAGGGCAAGGCGGGCCACGAACCGCGTTGCTGATCGATAAGCGATGACTTTCATGCCGATCGGCGAGACGATCCGTGCCACAATCTCGCCCGGTTCTGACCACAATCGGTTAATACGGTGATAAACAATTCCTGCGCACAAAAAGGGTTGGGGTAGGGCGTCGCCGGCGTTTCTGGAGTGGGTGCTTTGGCATCGCTGACGTTCATGCTGCGGTGCCTTCGTCGATGCTATAGGGGACGATCAAAATATGCAGACCACGGCGCGCCCGCGTCTTCGTCGCGCTTCCGCTTTCGCGCTGTTTGCCTTGTCGGCAGCCTTTCTTGCGGCATGTGCCGGGCCGCAGCAAAAGGCGATGGTCAACAAGAAACCTCGTTCCAAGGAATATTTTTCGGAAGCCGAGTATGGCGTGAAAGCCAGCCCGCGCGTGATGTTCAAGACATCTCGGGGACGCGACCAACTCGGCAAGCCCTATCAGGTGCGCGGCAAGTGGTATTATCCGAAGGAAGACAAACGTTACGCCAAGGTTGGCCTCGCGTCCTGGTACGGTGAGGCGTTCCACGGCCGGTTGACCGCCAACGGCGAAGTTTACGACATGGCAGATCTGACGGCGGCGCATCCGACCATGCCGCTGCCGAGCTATGCGCGGGTCACCAACATGAAGACCGGCAGCTCGGTGATTGTGCGCGTCAACGATCGCGGACCCTATCATGATGGACGCATCATCGATGTGTCGAAGCGCGCTGCTGAAATGCTCGATTATGCCAATATCGGTACGGCCGAGGTGAAGGTCGAATATGTCGGCCGTGCGCCGCTCGAAGGCAATGACGGGCAGTATCTTATGGCTTCGTATCGTCCAGGCAACAGGGCGCCGGATCCGTCGGACGGTCTGCCCAGCGGTGTCATGGTCGCGATGAATGGGCCGTCGCCAAGCCTGCCCGTGAGCGCTGCTGCCGTGCCGTTCCCCGGTCAGCTGACAAATTCCGGGCAGGGATCCGATGCAGGGCCTGTCATGGCGGTGCAAGCATCTGCTTCGGGAGACATTGTACTGCCCGATTTCGGCCCGATCGTGCCAGAGCGTCCGGAGATCAACCTGCCGGCGCAATCGCCGTTCACCGTGGCGTCGCTGTCTTATGCGGACGAGCGCGTGCAGCGTGCCTCCAACGCGTTCGCCGAGCTGGATGGCGCCGGCATGTCGCCCGCCGAAATTCTTCAATCGTGGAAGCGGCAAGCTCCTCCAACCGGGTCGCCCGCGGCCTATGTCGCGGCGGGTTCGTTCGAGGATGCCGCCGAAGCGGAGCGTGTGGCGGCCCAGCTTTCCAGCTTCGGCAAGACCGAGATCCAGCGCTCGGAACTTGAAGGCAAGGACTGGTACTCGGTCAACCTCTTTGCCGACGGCCGTGGTAGCCTGGACGAGATGCTGCAGGCAGCGTGGTCGCATGGTGCGCCGGATGCGCTTGCTGTACGCAACTGAGCTCGGGGCTGCCTGGTTTTTTTCGTGCGCGATTGATCCGCCAGGGAAAAGCCTGATGGCTTCCGCCAACTTGCAAAAGCGCCGGCTCACTGGTCGAACCCTGATGAAATTTTTTCACCCTTTCACCGGGCTTATGGCGCTCGGCCTGCTGCTGCTCTCGCTTGCGCCGGCCTCAGCACAGCTTTTCGAGACCAAGGCCGCGCAGGCCTTCATGATCGATGCCGACACCGGAACCGTGCTGTTTTCCAAGGACGCCGACAGCTTGATCCCGCCGGCCTCGCTGGCCAAGCTGATGACGATGGAAGTGGTCTTCGACGCCATCAAATCAGGGCGCATGACGCTCGATGACACCTTCGTGGTGAGCGAGAACGCCTGGCGCAAAGGCGGCGCTCCTTCGGGGACATCGACCATGTTCGCCAAGCTCAAGTCGACGATCAGGCTGGAAGACCTGATCCAGGGCGTGACCGTGCAGGCGGCCAATGACGGCTGTATCGTCATCGCTGAAGGGATGGCCGGGTCCGAGGCAAACTTCGCGGCGCAGATGACCGAGCGTGCCCGCCAGATCGGCTTGCAGAAATCGACCTTCGTCAATTCCACCGGTCTGCCGGCCGATGGGCAGCAAACGAGCGTTCGCGAACTCGCGCTTCTGGCGCTGCATATCTGGCGCAACTACCCGGATCTCTACCGCTATTACGGCCAGAAGGATTTTACCTGGAACAAGATTTCCCAGAGGAACCGCAATCCGCTGCTGGCCATGGATGTAGGCGCCGACGGGCTCGCGGTCGGCGCGAGCGAGCAATCCGGGTTCGGCATCGTCGGCTCGGTCAGCCACAATGGCACAAGGGTGATCGCGGCGATGAGCGGCCTGGCAAACGACCGTGAGCGTGCCGAGGAAGCGCGAAAGCTGCTCGACTGGGGCGTTCGCTCCTTCGAGAAGACTGAAATATTCGCCAAGGACGAAGTGGTTGGCGAAGCCCAGGTCTTTGGCGGCGCCAAGTCCGGTGTCGCGTTAAAGGCAAAAGGACCGGTGCAGATCTTCCTGCCGATCACCAACCGCGACAAGCTCACCGCCAGGATCGTCTATGACGGACCGGTTGCAGCGCCGGTGGAGGAGGGGCAGCCGGTCGGTGCGCTGCGCGTCTGGATCGGCGATACGCTGAGCCAGGAGACGCCGCTGTTTGCCGCCGAGTCGATCGGTGTCGGCTCGCTGCCGCAGCGCGCGCTCGATGCCGCCAAGGAACTGGCCGTCGGCTGGCTGCGTTAGCACCGTCGCGGTGGACCTTTTTTCCCGCCGGGACTATACGGTCCCCGAAGTATGGACAAAGGCTTTGGCGCGCGGATTTTTCATCACTTTTGAAGGCGGCGAAGGAGCAGGCAAGTCGACGCAGATCGAGCGACTGGCAAAGAAGATGCGCGCCAAGAAATACGATGTGCTGGTGACACGTGAGCCGGGTGGCTCGCCGGGCGCGGAGGCCGTCAGGCATGTCCTGCTTTCAGGCGCAGCCGAGCCGTTCGGCCCCAAGATGGAAGCGTTGCTTTTCGCCGCTGCGCGATCCGACCATGTCGAACAGGTCATCCGGCCGGCGGTCGAGCGCGGCTCAGTCGTGCTTTGCGATCGTTTCATGGATTCCTCGCGCGTCTACCAGGGCGTCACCGGCGGCCTCGACCCGGCATTCATGGACGCGTTGGAGAAGGTCGCCATCAACGGCATGGTGCCGGACATGACACTGATCTTCGACATCGACCCTGCCGAGGGCTTGAGGCGCGCTACCGCCCGGCGGGGCAGCACTGACGGACCGGACCGCTTCGAGAAGGAAACATTGGCCATCCACCAACGCCGGCGTGAGGCGTTTCTCGCGATCGCCGCAGCTGAACCCGAACGCTGCGTCGTCGTCGATGCGTCAGCCGACCTAGATGCGGTGGAGGATGTCGTTACCGCCACCGTCTTTGCGGCTCTCGAGAGGATGATGCCGGCGCAAAGAAGGCAGGCGGCGCCGGCATGATTTTCGAACGCATCGCGCCCGAACAGCACGACACGCTGGACGGGGTGCCAGAGCCATCCGAGACGCCACGTCTTGTCGGTCACCTGCAAGCGGCCAACATGCTGGCCACCGCTTACCGCTCGGGAAAGCTGCCGCACGCACTGATCTTTGCCGGACCGGTTGGCATCGGCAAGGCGACGCTGGCCTTTCACCTGGCGCATCATCTGTTGAAGCACCCGGCCTTCGAGCAGGCGCCGGAAAGCCTTGCCGTTCCAGATCCGGCTTCGTCACTGTTTCGTCAGATCGCCACCGGGGCACATCCTTCGGTGCTGCATCTTACACGCCCCGCCAACGACAAGACCAAGAGCTTCAAGACAGTGGTCACGGTCGACGAAATCCGCAAGGTCAGCCGTTTTCTGTCGTTGACCTCGCACGACGGCAGCTACCGGGTGGTTATCGTCGATCCCGCCGACGACATGAACACCAATGCTGCCAATGCCTTGCTGAAGAATCTTGAAGAGCCACCCGCGCGCACCTTGTTCATCCTCATCGTCCATGCGCCGGGCAGTCTGCTGCCGACGATCCGGTCGCGCTGCCAGATGGTGCGGTTGGCGCCGCTCGATGCCGAGAGCTTGATGACGATTCTGGAGGGCATCGAGCCGCCGCCACCGGAGGATCCTGCGGCGCGCGCGGCGCTGGCGCAGCGGGCAGGGGGCAGCGCGCGCAATGCGATCCTGTTGACGCAGTATGGCGGGCTTGAAATCGCCGCCACCCTCGACGCTCTGGTGATGTCCAAAAAGATAGATGTCGCAGGCGCCTACCGTCTTGCCGAGGCGGTCGCCGGCCGCGACCAGGCGATCCCGTTCGAGATATTCAATCGCCGCGCGCTTGATCTGCTGTCGGCCTGCGCCAGCCAGGCCGCGCTCGCCGGCGATCTCGCGCGGGCCAAAACGCTGTCGGATACTTGGCACGAGGCTTTGAACGCTATATCTGAAACCGAGACCTACAACCTCGACAAAAAGCAGCACGCCCTGACCATGATCGACCGCCTGAATTCTGCAATGCGAATGTGACGGCCGCTGGCGTGGCTTTTGAGCCCTGAGTATTGATTCCCAATCAATCGCAGGAACTTCGAAGCCACCACATTGGCGTCGGATGGCAATTGCCGTTTCGATGCGATATCTCACCGCGACATCTTTCATTCAGACATTCATGACGGCTCATCCATGGCACGCGAAAAATACTACGTCACGACGCCGATTTTCTATCCGAACGGCAAGCCGCATATCGGCCATGCCTACAATGTCATCGCCAGCGACACGCTGGCCCGCTTCCAGCGGCTCGATGGCAAGGACGTCTTCTTCGTCTCGGGAACCGACGAGCACGGTTTGAAGATGCAGCAGACGGCGGACGCCGAAGGCCTGACGCCGAAAGCGCTTGCCGATCGCAACTCGGCGATCTTTCGCTCGATGCTCGAAGCGACCGGTTGCTCGAACGATGTTTTCATCCGCACCACCGAGGAGCGTCATTACAAGGCCTGCCAGGCGATCTGGACGCGCATGGCGGAGAATGGCGACATCTACCTCGACCGCTACAGCGGCTGGTATTCGGTGCGGCAGGAAGCCTATTTCGACGAGGCCGAAACCAAGGTCGGTGACGACGGCGTGCGCCGCGAACCGCTCGGCTCGCCTGTCGAATGGACCGAGGAAGAGAGCTATTTCTTCCGCCTTTCCGCCTATCAGGACAGACTGCTCGCGCTCTACGAGAACAGCCCCGAATTCGTCGGACCGGCGGAGCGGCGCAATGAAATCATCAGCTTTGTCAAATCCGGCCTGAAGGATCTGTCGATCTCGCGCACCACATTCAAATGGGGCGTGCCGGTGCCCGGCGATGAGAAGCATGTGATGTATGTCTGGGTCGATGCCCTAACCAACTACATCACCGCCGCCGGTTATCCGGATCCGGCTAATGAGAGATGGTCTTTCTGGCCAGCAAACGTCCACGTCATCGGCAAGGACATCATCCGCTTCCACGCGGTCTACTGGCCGGCATTCCTGATGTCGGCCGGCATCGAATTGCCGAAGCGCGTGTTCGCACATGGTTTTCTGTTCAACCGTGGCGAGAAAATGTCGAAGTCGGTCGGCAATGTCGTCGACCCGTTCGCGATGATCGAGCACTACGGCCTCGACCAGGTGCGCTATTTCTTCATGCGCGAAGTGCCGTTCGGCCAGGACGGCAGCTACAGTCACGATGCCATCGTCAACCGCACCAATGCCGACCTCGCCAACGATCTCGGCAATCTGGCGCAGCGCTCGCTGTCGATGATCGCCAAGAACTGCGGCGGCGTGGTGCCTAAGCGCGGCGAATTGAGCGATGCCGACAAAGCGATCCTCGATCAGGCAGATACCGCCCTTGTCACGGCGCGCAGGACGATGGCCGACCAGGGCATCCACCTTGCTCTGGCGGCGATCTTTGGCGTAGTAGCCGAAGCCAACCGCTATTTCGCCGGGCAGGAGCCATGGGCGCTGAAGAAGACCGATCCGGCGCGCATGGAAACGGTGTTGTGGACGACCGCTGAGGCGATCCGGCGCATCGCGATCCTTTGCCAGCCGGTGGTCCCGACTTCGGCGGCGAAGCTGCTCGACCTGCTGGCGGTGCCGCCAGACAGCCGCGACTTCGCGCATGTCGCCGAGGCTCACGCGCTGGTTTCAGGCACGGCTCTGCCGGCGCCGGAACCGGTATTTCCACGTTATGTCGAGCAAACGGATACAAGCGCCTGATGCTGGTCGACAGTCACTGCCATCTCGACTTTCCGGACTTCGCCGAGGAGCGGGCGGCCATTGTCGCCCGCGCCCTTACGGCCGGCATCGGCCGAATGGTGACGATCTCGACGAGGGTGAAGCGATTTAGCCAAGTGCTTGAGATTGCCGAAACTTTCGATGAGGTCTATTGCTCGGTTGGCACCCATCCGCACAATGCGGCCGAAGAGCTTGATGTCACTGTCGATGATCTGGTGCGGCTCTCTGCTCATCGCAAAGTCGTGGCGATCGGCGAGGCTGGGCTCGACTATTTCTACGATCATGCGCCGCGCGATGCACAGGCGCAGGGCTTTCGCACCCACATCACTGCGGCGCGCGAGACCGGTCTGCCGCTGGTCATCCATTCGCGCGACGCCGACGATGACATGGCTGATATACTCGAAGAAGAAACAGGGAAGGGCGCCTTCCCCTTCATCCTGCACTGTTTTTCGTCCGGACGCAGGCTGGCCGAGATCGGTGTGGCGCTTGGCGGCTACGTTTCGTTTTCCGGCATCCTGACCTTCAAAAACTCCGCCGAGCTGCGCGCCGTCGCCGCCGATACGCCGCGCGACCGTCTGCTGGTTGAAACCGATGCGCCATATCTGGCGCCGATACCGTTCCGCGGCAAGCGCAATGAGCCCGCCTATGTCGCGCATACAGCCAAGGTGCTGGCCGAGACGATTGGCGTCGGCGAGGCCGAAATCGCTGATATCACCACGGATAATTTCTTCCGGCTGTTCAGGAAAATGCCGCGCCCGAGCGCGCCGGGCGCCTGACGCATGAGCGACCGGTTACGCCTTACCGTCCTCGGCTGCGGCTCATCGCCGGGCACGCCACGCATCACCGGCGACTGGGGCAATTGCGATCCCGCGAATCCCCGGAACCGGCGCACGCGCACCGCAGCGCTCGTCGAGCGAATCGCGGCGAGTGGCGCCCGAACCACGGTCGTCATCGACACCGGCCCGGATTTCCGTGAGCAGATGCTGCTGGCATCGGTCAAGCGCATCGATGCGGTGGTCTATACACATCCGCATGCCGACCATATCCACGGCATAGACGATTTGCGCGGCTTTGTGCTCGAGCAGCGCCACCGGATCGACATCCATGCCGATCAGGCCACCATGCTGCGCCTACGCGAGGCGTTCCGCTACTGTTTCGAAACACCGAAAGGCAGTTCGTATCCGCCGATCGTCAACGCCCATATCATCGACCACCACAGGCCGGTGGTGATCGAAGGCGAGGGCGGCGCCCTCACCCTCGAACCGCTGCTGCAGCTCCATGGCGACATCACCTCGCTGGGTTTCCGCATCGGCGGGCTGGCTTATTGCCCTGACGTCAGCGACTTTCCGGAGGCGACCGCCAAGCGTTTGCGCGGGCTGGACATGCTGGTTATCGACGCGCTGCAATACACCGTCCATCCGAGCCATCTGTCGCTTGGCCAGGCGCTTGGCTGGATCGGAAGACTGGCGCCGAAGAACGCGGTGCTGACGCATATGCATGTGCCGCTCGACTACGCCACGGTAATGGCCGAGACGCCTGATAACGTCGAGCCTGCTTATGACGGCATGACGATCGAAATCCCTTATGAATCAGCGTGAAGGACCAAGGTTTTACGGCTGGGGTTCCCGGGTTGGATCTCGCGAGGTGCTATCTTCACGCCACATCTAATCGGCCACGTCAGTTCCATAATCTATCTTATGCGACTAAAGCCTATAGCATCCGTTGGCGGTGAGATCAGACCGGTCACTCTTGGACATTCGCAACAGCGGGCATGCTAGGGTTGCGAATCATGAAGACACTCCCGCTGCTCGCAACTCTTGCCCTCACCCTCGCGTGCGCGCTCACTGGCGCGCGAGCGCAGGACTTTGATCGTGCTCCAGGCGAGAATGACCTGGCTTTCGCGAAACGTGTGGTTGGGTTCGCGGATAACGCCGATCCGCACACCACAGCCGTGAGCTGGAACGGCCTCCAGACACTCTTTGTCGATTACCAGACCGCTGAGGACTATCCGGAACGCCCGCTCGTCGCGCTGCAACGGCTAGCTGACAACAGGTATCGGGCAATCCAGGTCACGCTCGGTGAACAAGAGGGCGACACACCGGACATAGCGCTGGGCCTCGCCAACGCCGACCACGACCCGGCAAAAGAACTGATCGTGATACTTTCCTGGGCTCAGATGCACTACGATGTCGAAGGGACGCTGTACGAAGTTCGCATCTTCGATGACCCCAAGCCAGGCCAGAAGGCGCTGACTCAATTGAAAGCGAGCCGGAAGTTCGACGCCACATGCGACTGCCATTGGCGCGACGGCACAACGAAGCACTTCCGCTTCAAGACGATCGCGGCGGTCAAGGCTGAACTGAAGCGCCTGGGCTATTAGCCGCCGGCGAGGGCTCGCTTCCCGGATGTTGCCCTCGCCGCCTCGCCTATGCTGACCCGCAATTGTCACCAGCGCCAGCACAGGCACGGGCTAGGTCGCTCGTCAGAACTCCATATCACCGAAATCCCCGCCATTATCGGAGCTGGAATCGCCTGCCTGATCGGCTTCGTCCGGCTGCGGCGTCGGCTGTTCAGCTGCCTTCGCTTCGCCGCCAAACATGCCGGCGATCGCGTTGCCGAGCAGCACGCCGCCCGCCACGCCCATCGCGGTCTGCGCGGCGCCGGCAAGAAAACCGCCGCCTGCCCGCTGTGGCGTGTCCTGTGGCCCTCCAGTTGCAACGGAAGCGGTGCGCCCTACCCGCGGAACCGAGCCTGAGCGCCTGCCGCCGCTGCGGCCGAAGAAGCCGCTGAGCGGTCCACCGCCGGCCGGCTGCTGCGCCTGCTCTTCCAGTTCTTCGATGCGTGCCTGAGCTGCGTTCAGGGCCTGCTCCTGCACCACGATCGTCTGGGCCATGTAATATGGCGCCCCAGGCTGCTGGGTGATCTGGTCCTGGATGAAGCGCTCTGCTTCGGCATCGCGCGGCGGCGCCTGGCGCTCGACGCTTGCCAATTTCTCGAAGAGCTGTCCGATCGCCTGTTGATCGTTTCTGTCCATAATGTCCAACTCCGGTCTTGGTCCAACGCCGGCTATTCGCGCTCGCCGGTGAAGTTCAACAGCAGTTGGAAGATGTTGATGAAGTTCAGATAGAGCGAGAATGCACCGAAGACAGCGAGCTTCTGCTGTGATTCCGCACCGAAGTTTTCCGCATACTGCTCCTTGATAGTCTGGGTATCCCAGGCGGTGAGGCCGATGAAGACGGCGATGCCGATCACCGAGATCGCGAACTGGAGCGCGGTCGAGCCCAGGAAGATATTGACGATGCTGGCGATCACCACGCCGATCAGGCCCATGATCAGGAACGACGAGAACTGCGTCAGGTCGCGTTTGGTCGTGTAGCCGTAAAGGCTGGTCGCGCCGAACATGGTGGCGGCGATGAAGAAGGTGCGTGCGATGCTGGTGCCGGTAAAGACCAGGAACACGGAAGCCAGCGACAGCCCCATGACCGCGCAGAATGCCCAGAACATCGCCTGGGCGCCGGCCGCCGACATCGTCTGCATCCGAAACGAGAACAAGAGCACAAAGGCCAGCGGGGCAAGCATCACCACCCATTTCAGCGGGGTGGAGAAGATCGGCACGTAAAGGGCGGGCGTGGAAGCCACCAAGAACGCGATCACGCCCGTGACGACGAGGCCAAGGCCCATATAGTTATAAACGCGCAGCATGTGCCGGCGCAGACCTTCGTCGTAGACGGCTCCGGCTCGGGCTCCGGCCCCGATATATCCGAGATTGTTCATGTGGTTCTCCTTCTTGAAGGTCGATCAGTAGAGCGTTTTGGCGAGCGCTTCGGCCGTGCGATCGAGACCGCCGACATCGCTGCGTCCGACGACCGCGTAGGCGACCTCGCCGATCTGGAAATAGGCCGAGGAAACTTCGCCCGAGGGAACGACAGTCGGTTTGACGACGTCGAATGTTCCGGGCCGGATGGCGAACAGCGAGACCAGCCCCATCTCTTTTGTCTCGACGGCCATCTCGACGCTCGGGCCGAATTGCGATGGATAGATCTGCACGTCACGGACCGTCCAGTCCGCTGGCAGCGATGGCATCACGATCGCAGTCGCGGCGCGGATTTCATCGGCGTTGTAGCCGGGTGCCGCGGTTTGGGACGACATCGCCTCACGCATGAGTGTCGTGCGGTGCGCCCGCACCGCCTCTTCTACATAGGCGGGCGGATGGGTCGAAGCGACGACTTCCGTCACCGATATCGGCCCGATGAGCCCGTTCGCAAGCCAGCCGGCGGCGACGAAGACAGCGACCGCCGCCGCTCTCTGCAAAGCACCAAGGACGCGGCCGCGCGCCAATGCCCGTTCCAGCCGCCGTGCAGCATCGGCCGTCGCGGGCCGCGCCATGCCTTTCGATCCGGCAAGCGCCACACGCAATTCGTCACGCATCCGCAGGTCGGCCATCACCCGCGCGGCCGCTTCCGGGCGAGCCGAAAGGAACGCCTCGACCTCGATGCGACGAGCCACGTCCAGCTGATCGTCGACATAAGCGTCGAGATCGGTGTCGGTCACGGGATCGCGCAGTTGGTTCATCACCGACCTCCGACGATCTTCAGATGGCCTTTTGCGCGTGCCGGTGCCACGTCCTCCATCTCGCGCAGGGCCGCACGCGCCCTGCCGATGCGCGACATCAGCGTGCCCAACGGCACGCCGCTGATCTCGGCCGCCTCGCTATAGCTAAGCCCCTCGATGGCGACGAGATACAACGCCGAACGCTGCTCCTCCGGCAATTCGAAAAAAGCGTCGCGCACCTGCGCCAGACGGACCGAATGTTCCTGCGGAGCCTGGACATTCGCCTCGGCCAGATGGCCGGCCTGTTCGATGCGCATTGCTTCGGATTTGCGGGATCGCAAGCCGTCGATGAACGCGTTGTGGACGATCGACAGCAGCCATACGCGAAGATTTCCGCCGGAGCGGAAGCTGCCGCGTCGCTCGTAGGCACGCACCAGCGCATCATGCACCAGATCCTCTGCATCGGCGCTGTCGCGTGTCAGCGAGCGTGCATAGCGGCGCAGTGAACCGAGCTGTCCCAGAATATCGAAGCGTGGCATCGGCCGTTTCATGTCCTGTTTACGGAGCAGGTCGGCATTTTAATCCCGCCCTCCCCGAATTTTCTTGCGGCTCGCCGCGCTCGCGTTCTGGGAGATACCGCGCCTGCCTTCGCCCGGCAGATAGTATCGGCCGCCCTCGAGGCAGACCGACGCCGAGTTGGCGCATATGAAACTGCTGGCAAAGTATGGCCGGTTTGCGTATCACTCCGCCGCCAACGGAACCTTATCGATGTTCGAAAATCTCCAGCCCGCGCCTGCCGACAAGATCCTGGCCTTGATCGGCCTCTATCGCGCCGACCCGCGTGCCGACAAGGTCGATCTCGGGGTCGGCGTCTATAGGGATCGCGACGGCAAAACGCCGGTGATGCGCGCGGTGCGCGAAGCCGAAAAGCGGCTGCTGCAAGGCCAGGATACCAAGATCTATCTCGGCCTTGCCGGCGATACCGCCTTCAACGCGGCGATGGCCAGGTTGGTGTTCGGCCCAGCAGCCGACATGACGCGCATTCGTGCGGCGCAGGCGCCAGGCGGCTCCGGCGCGCTGCGGCTGGTAGCAGAGCTGCTGAAAAGGACCCGCACCGACGCGATGGTCTGGCTGTCGGATCCGACCTGGCCGAACCACATGCCGGTGATGCGCGCCGCTGGCCTGCAGACACGCGAATACCCCTATTTCGACGCTGCTTCTGGTGCGGTTCGCTTCGACGACATGCTGAATGCATTGAGAGCCGCGAATCCTGGCGACGTCGTATTGTTGCATGGTTGTTGCCATAACCCGACAGGCGCCAATCTAGACATCCCGCAATGGGCTGCCATTGCCGATCTTGTCGTTGAGCGCGGCCTGCTGCCCTTTGTCGACATCGCCTATCAGGGCTTTGGCGAGGGGCTTGATGCGGATGCCGCCGGCTTGCGCCTTCTGGCGGCGAAAGTTCCGGAAATGGTCGTTGCCTCGAGCTGCTCGAAGAACTTTGCCGTCTATCGCGACCGCGTCGGTGCAGCGCTGATCATGGCGAAAGACGGCGCGCAGGCGGATTTGGCGATGGGCCAGATGCTGTCGGCGGCACGCGCCATGTATTCGATGCCGCCGGACCACGGCGCGGCCGCGGTGCGCATCGTGCTTGAAGACCCCGCATTGCGTTCCGACTGGGAGGCAGAGCTTGAAGAGATGCGGCTGCGCATGCTGCGGCTGCGCGTCCAGTTCGCCGAGGCGCTGCGCCGGCAGTCCAACTCCGATCGTTTCGATTTCGTCGCCAGCCATCGCGGTATGTTTTCCCGGCTCGGCCTGTCGGAAGCGCAAGTCGAGCGGTTGCGCGCCGAGCATGCCATCTACATGGTCGGCGACAGCCGCATCAACGTTGCCGGCCTGCCCGAGGACGGCATGGATGCGCTCGCCAAGGCGATCGTCTCAGTGCTCGACTGATGCTTTTTGGTTGACCATGATCTTTCCGAAAACCAGCTTCCACTTTTCGCTGACGCAGTCGGTCCGTTCGGGATCATGGTCTGGCCGCCCATCTGTGGACAAGGCGCCCTCGCCGGCTGAAGCCGTTGGCCGCACAGCCGTGTGCAGGATAGCGTTCGCCTGATGAAACCCTCAAAAGACATTTCCCGGCTGATCGAGATAATGGCCGCGCTACGAGCACCGGAAACCGGCTGCCCGTGGGATATCGAGCAGGACTTTTCGACAATCGCGCCATACACGATCGAGGAAGCCTACGAAGTGGCGGACGCCATTGCGCGCGGCGACCTGGACGATCTGCGGGATGAACTCGGCGATCTCCTGCTGCAAGTGGTCTACCACGCGCAAATGGCCGAGGAGGCCGGTGAATTTTCATTCGGCGATGTGGTCCAGGCCATCACCACAAAAATGATCCGCCGCCACCCCCATGTCTTTGGCGACGACAAGGCGCGCAGCGCCGGCATGGCCAAGGGCATGTGGGAAAAGATCAAGGCAGAGGAAAAGGCTGAGAAACGCAGTGCGCGGCTCACCCGTGGGCTCGACCCGGAAGACCATGGCAAAGGCTTTCTCGACAGCGTGCCGGTCGCCCTGCCCGCGCTTACCCGGGCGCTGAAGCTGCAGGAAAAGGCCGCCCGCGTCGGCTTCGACTGGAGCGAGGCGGCGCCGATCCTCGACAAGATCGAGGAGGAGATCGGCGAACTACGCGAGGCGTTGGCCAAAGGCGACACTGCGCCGATCAAGGACGAGTTCGGCGATATGCTGTTTGCGGTCGTCAATCTCGGCCGGCACCTCAAAATTGATTCCGAAGCGGCACTCGGCGGCACCAACGAAAAATTCCGGTCGCGCTTCCACTATGTCGAGCGGACGCTGCAAGCGTCGGGAAATAGCCTCGAAGAGGCGACGCTGGACGAGATGGAAGCGCTCTGGCAGCAGGCAAAGAGCGCGAAGTAAACGCCCCTACCCGTTGTTTTGACGGCGCAATCGGCTTTCAATCTCTTGCCGAGCGCTGTGCGTGGCCTTGAGCGCGATGGTCACGCTGCCATCCTCATTGTCATCACGCGAGACGATGTCGCCGTTGCGGTAAAGCCAGTCGACGACGGCGAGTTGGTCGGGCTTGAGCGTGACGGTGAACGTCTCCAGTTCGCCCGACATCATCGTCTCGATGATCGCCTTCAGCGCATCGATGCCCTCCCCGGTTACCGCCGATATGGCGATCGGCGGTGCCTTCTTGCCGTCGGCACCATCGGCAAGCAGCCGCGCCCGGTTGCCCTCGTCGAGCCGGTCGATCTTGTTCCATACTTCGATGACGCGCTTGTTATCGCCGGCATCGACGCCGAGATCGGCAAGGATGCGCTCGACATCTTCGGCCTGCGCGGCCGTATCGGGATCGGAGATGTCGCGCAGATGAATGATGAGGTCTGCCTCGACCACTTCCTCCAGCGTCGCCCTGAAGGCCGCGACCAGATGCGTTGGCAGGTCGGAAATGAAGCCGACCGTATCGGAAAGGATGATCGGCGTGCCGTGCGGCAGGCGCACGCGGCGCAGCGTCGGGTCGAGCGTGGCAAACAGCATGTCTTCCGCCAGCACCCCTGCTCCGGTCAGCCGGTTGAACAGCGTCGACTTGCCGGCATTGGTGTAGCCGACGATCGCCACCACCGGAAATGGCACCTTCTTGCGCTTGGCGCGGTTAGGTCGCGGGTGCGGCGCACGGTTTCGAGCTCGTGCTTCAGCTTGGTGATCTTGTCCTGCAGCACACGCCGATCCGACTCGATCTGGGTCTCGCCAGGGCCGCCGAGAAAGCCGGCGCCGCCGCGCTGGCGCTCGAGGTGGGTCCAGCTCCGCACAAGGCGGCCCTTCTGGTAGTTGAGATGGGCAAGGTCGACCTGCAGCGTGCCTTCCTTGGTGCGGGCGCGCTCGCCGAAAATCTCCAGGATCAGCCCGGTGCGGTCGAGCACTTTGGCGTTCAACTCTTTTTCGAGGTTGCGCTGCTGTACCGGGGTCAGCGGATGATCGACAATGACCACTTCCGCGTGGCCCTCTTTGACGATCTCGGCGAACTCCGCGACCTTGCCGCTGCCGAGCAAGGTCGCCGGGCGTGGATCGTTGACGGTCACCACCGCCGTGTGGACCAGGTCAAGGTCGATGGCGCTGGCGAGGCCGACCGCCTCGTCGCGACGGGCCTCGGCAGAACGGGTTAGGCGCGGGCGATTGGTATCGTCGTCGCCACGCGGCTGCCGGGTAAGCACCGGCACGATGACCACCGCCCGGGTCGGACCGTTGGCCTCTGTCCCGGTCTGATGTACTGGTTTTCCGCGAACGCTGCGGTCCGCGTCTTTCTCACGTGTCAATCAGGCGCCCTGGCTTTCCTCACCATCGAACATCTGAACCGGCTGGCTCGGCATGATCGTGGAAATAGCGTGCTTGTAGACAAGCTGGGAATGGCCGTCGCGACGCAACAGAACGCAGAAATTGTCGAACGAAGTGACCACGCCGGTCAGCTTCACGCCGTTGATGAGAAAGATGGTGAGTGGGTTTTTGCTCTTGCGAACTGAATTCAGGAACAGGTCCTGAAGATTTTGCGATCGTTCCGCCATTGTTCTTGTCTTTCGCCGATCCCCTTCGGTTTGCAGGCCAATGCGCCAAATTAGCCGGCACATGTCAAGCACGCAAACACCATCTTGCCGTCAGTTACGACAAGCAGAACGAGATATATTGATGTTCATTCCATCTGTGCGGTTATCAGGCTGGACTTTTTTCCGCAACGTCAAAAAAGGCCTGCCGTAATGAAACTGTTATCGAGCCCGGGTGGCCGTTGGCGACGGCAGCGCCATCAATCGCTACCACCGGCATGGCAATCGTGGTCGCGGAGCTGATGAAAACCTCGCGTGCGGCCTTGGCCTCGGCAACCGAAAAGCCGCGCTCCTCGATCTTCAGGCCCAGCTTGGCGGCGACATCGAACAGCGTCGTGCGGGTGATGCCGCGCAGGATGCCGTGCTCGGCGGGGCGCGTCACCAGCACGCCGTCCCTGGTGATGATCCAGGCGTTCGACGATCCACCTTCCTTGACGGTGCCGTCGACATCGACGAACCAGGCCTCCTGAGCGCCGGCTTCCTTGGCTTTCTGTTTGGCCAGCACGTTCGGCAACAGGCCGACCGACTTGATATCCACCCGATCCCACCGGTTCTCCGGCACCGTGATGACCCGGATCCCGCTCTCGGCCCGCTTCGCGGCGGCTGCAGGATCGGCTTTTTTGGCGGTCACCACCAGCGACGGCTTCGTGCCCGCCGGCGGGAAGAAAAACTCGCGGCTGGCGACACCGCGCGTCACCTGGACATAGACCAGGCCGTCGACGACATGGTTGCGGCGCACCACCTCGCGCACGACGAGCGGCAGCACGCCGCGCGTGATCGGCCAATCGATCGAGAGTTCGGTAAGCGAGCGGTTCAATCGGGCGAGATGGCGCGGCATGTCGACGATGAAGCCTCGTGCCACCTCGCAGACCTCGTAGACGCCGTCGGCGAATTGATAGCCACGGTCCTCAATATGCACGGAAGCTTCGGCGTGAGCGACATAGCGCCCGTTCACATAGGCAATGCGCGGCATGGCTAATCCCTGGAAGAAGTCCCAGCTTTCTTATGTGATTCCAACACGGCCGTAACCGATAATTGCGTGGGCCACGACTGGTTTGGCGTCAGACGCCCAGCGACTTCAGCTTGCGGTGCAATGCAGAGCGTTCCATGCCGATAAACTCTGCCGTCTTCGAGATGTTGCCGCCAAAACGGTTGATCTGGGCGATCAGATAATCCTTTTCGAATTGTTCGCGTGCTTCACGCAGCGGCAGCGCCATTATGTGCTGATCGGACTTGTTTGGAGTGCGCGGCATCACGTCGCCGATCTCGGCAGGCAAGAGGTCAGCGGTGATCGGCGCATCGACATTGTCGCCGCGCGCCAGGATCATCAGACGCTCGACATTGTTTCGCAACTGCCGAACGTTGCCCGGCCAGTTGTGCGCCTGTAGCACCGCCAGCGCGTCGTCGCCGATGCGGCGCGGCTTGATGCCGGCCTGGCGAGCGATCTGCTTCATGAAATTGTCGACCAGATAAGGAATGTCTTCGCGACGCTCGGCCAGTCCCGGCACCATGACCGGAACCACGGCCAGGCGGTGATAAAGGTCCTCGCGGAAACGGCCGTCGGCGATCATGGCTTCCAGGTTCTGCGAGGTCGACGAGATGATGCGCACGTCGACCTTGACCCGCTTGGTGCCCCCTACCCGCTCGAACTGCTGTTCGACTAGCACGCGCAGGATCTTGTTCTGCGTCTCGCGCGGCATGTCGGCCACTTCATCGATGTAGAGAATGCCGCGATGGGCCTCCTCCAGCGCACCGACCTTGCGTTCGACGCCGTTCGATTCGGTGCCGAACAGCTCGATCTCCATACGCTCGGGCGTGATGTTGGCGGCGCTCAGCGTTACAAACGGTGCACTCTTGCGCGCCGAGAGCGCGTGGATGGCGCGCGCCGCCAGTTCCTTGCCCGAGCCGGAGGGGCCAATGATCATGACGCGGCTGTTGGTCGGCGCGACGCGCTCGATGGTCTGGCGCAATTGGCTCATTGCCGATGACATGCCGATGAGGTCGAAAGTCTCGCCGCTGCGCAGCTTGAGGTCCGAAACCTCGCGTCTCAATTTGGAGGTTTCGAGCGCCCGTTCGGCAATGAGGATCAGCCTGTCGGCCTTGAATGGCTTTTCGATGAAATCATAGGCGCCGCGGCGGATGGCCGAGACTGCCGTTTCGATATTGCCGTGGCCCGAGATCATCACCACCGGCAGGTTCGGGTGCATCGTCTTGATCTCGTCCAGCAAAGCCAGGCCATCGAGCCGCGAGCCCTGCAGCCAGATGTCGAGGAAGATCAGTCTGGGTGCCCGGTCGGCGACCGCCGCCAGCGCGCTGTCGGCATCAAACGCCGTGCGTGTTTCGTGACCTTCGTCGCTCAGGATACCGGCGACGAGTTCGCGGATGTCTTCCTCGTCATCGACGATAAGAATATCAGAAGCCATTACCGACCTTTTCAGTTTCTTTTTCGTGTTCCGTCTTGCCCTCGCCGCGTATCGGAACGGTGGCGGCAACCGGCAGGATGATGCTGATCATTGCACCCCGCCCATCGTGGAAGTCCGCTGGTGCATCGTGCAATTCGAGTCGCCCGCCATGGTCCTCCACGATCTTCTTGACGATAGCGAGGCCAAGCCCGGTGCCTTTCTCGCGTGTCGTCATGTAAGGCTCGAGCAAGCGCTGCCGGTTCTCGCGCGGCAAGCCCCTGCCGTTGTCGATGACGTCGATTCGAATCGCGCCATTCTGACGCCCGGCTTGAATCCGGATTATGCCGTGCGGACGATCCTCTGCATCAAGTCCGTCGATCGCTTCGGCAGCATTCTTGATGACGTTGCCGAAAGCTTGCGCCATCAGCCGGCTGTCGAACGTGCCTTTGAGCGGCTCGCTGCCGAAGACGCGCTCGAAGGTGATGTCAGCCCGGCTCACTTCGACCAGGAACGAGGCTTCGCGCAACGAATCGCGCAGGTCGATGGCCTTCATTTCCGGTTTCGGCATGCGGGCGAACGCCGAGAACTCGTCGACCATGCGTCCGATGTCCTCCACTTGCCGGATGATGGTGTCGGTGCATTGATCGAAAACCTCACGGTCCTCGGTGATGACCTTGCCGTAACGGCGCTTGATGCGCTCGGCCGAAAGCTGGATAGGCGTCAGCGGGTTCTTGATCTCGTGGGCAATGCGCCGCGCCACGTCGGCCCATGCGGAGGAACGCTGTGCCTGGACCAGATCGGTAATGTCGTCGACCGTCACGACGTAGGATTTATCCTCCGAACCGTCGTCGCCGGCTTCGATGGTGATCTGCACGTTGAAGGTCCGTTCAGTGCCCGCACGATAGAAGGTGACCTGTTCGCGATAGACCGGCTTGCCCGACTTGCGGCCGATCTCGAAGACGCGCCCGACATGCGGCAGCACGGCGGAAAGGTTCTGCCCAAGCGCTGCCGTGGCGGATATGGCCAGCATCGTTTCGGCCGAACGGTTGACAATAGTGACGATGCCATATGGATCGACGCCGATGACCCCGGCGGTGACGCCGGCAAGCACCGCCTCCGAAAAGCGCCGCCGTTCATCGATCAGATCCTTGGCCGACAGGATCTCGTTGCGCTGCGATTTCAACTCCATCAGCATCTTGTTGAATGTGTCGCCGAGCGAGGCGACATCGCCATCGGAGGGGCGGACAGGCACGGCTACGTCGAGATTGCCGGTAGCGACCTCATCGGCCGCGCCGATGAGCTGACGAATCGGCCGCACCAGGCGGTCGGCCACCGCAATGCCAGTCCAGATGGCGGACAGGATGATGATCAGCGTCAGCGACAGATAGGGAAGCGCGAAAGCCACTTGCGAGGTGCGGCGATTGTCTTCGAGACCGCGATATTCGGCGGTGTTGGATTTGACGATCTGCCGTGCCTTGATCACCTCGGGATCGACGAGGCGGATGGTGTAGAGATAGAGCCCGTCGATCTCGCGCAGCTTGACGATGGCACCCATGATATTGCGGGTGCGCGGCTCTATCAGCACCGGCTTGCCGTCGGCAGCGCTTGCCACGGCGCCCTCAGGCGGCTCCGGCATAGCAAAGTCCGCGTCGGTCTTGGCGCTCATGACGAAGGAACCATCGGGCTTGATGAGTGCTGCGTGCGCCAGCGAGCGTCCCACCGCCTCCTTGTTCATGAGGTCAAGGAAACCTGTGCGATCGAGGCCGTAGAGCGTGCGCGAAGCGTCGAGGTCGTAAGCCATCGACAACGTCGTGCCCTGAAGATTTCGTGCGTTTTCCTGCACATAGGCGTCGGCAATCGACAACGACGAATTGACGATCGTCTTGGTGCGGATCTCGAACCAGCGGTCGAGGCCGATGTCGAGCGTGATCGACGCGATGATCGCAACCATGATCGCGGGGATGGCGGCGACCAGCGCAAACATCGCCACGATGCGCACATGTAGGCGCGACGCAGCCTTGCCGTGCCGTCGTGCCATCAGGATACGATGCACCTCGCGGCCGACCAGCAAGATCAGAAACAGCACGAACGCCGCATTAAGCGCAATCAGCGCCAGCGTCGTCCTTGCGTCGGGCGTGATCGGCGTCGCGCCAACCAGAATGGCGAAGGAGATCGCCGCCGTCACCAGCGCACCGGCAACGGCGATCACACCGGGCAGCGCAAGCAGCCGGCGACCGTCTCGCGCGCCGGTGTTGCTGAAAAGCGGTTTGCTCAGTGTCGGTGCGTGCAGGGCCATGTCGCCGTCTAGAGCCAGTGATTGCGTCGGATGTATGCAACGCATTGTGGCGATTATGCAACAAGTGTGGCCGAGACGGAAATCTTTCGGCGATCGATCCCCTGGAAAGCGCTCGTAAGGGGTTCGGCTAGATCTGCCTGGAGGACTTGTAGACGTTGACGCCGAGTTCGCGAATCTTCTTGCGCAGCGTGTTGCGGTTGAGCCCCAGCAGTTCGGCAGCCTTGATCTGGTTACCGCGCGTTGCGGTCATCGAGGCGAGGACCAGCGGATATTCGACCTCGGAGAGGATTCGCTGATAGAGGCCGGCCGGTGGCAAATCGCCGGCAAACGAGGCAAAATAGCGTTGCAGGAAATGCTCCACCGCCTGGCCGATGGAAAGGTCATCGGGAATGAGGTTGCCACCACCTGGAACGACAGGCCTTTCGCCGGTCTTCAACTCCGCCTCGATGATCTCGGCGGAAATCTCGTCCTGCGAATACAGCGCAGCCAGCCTGCGGATGAGGTTTTCGAGTTCGCGCACGTTACCCGGCCATGGATAGCGCTTCATCAGCTCGATGCCGCCGGTCGAGATGCGCTTGGTCTGCAGGCCTTCACTGGCGCCGAGCTTGAAGAAGTGCCGGACGAGGTCCGGAATGTCCTCCGATCGCTCGCGCAGCGCCGGCAGCCTGAGCGGCACAACGTTCAAGCGGTAGAACAGATCCTCCCGGAAAAGCCCCTGATTGATCAGCGTGCGTAGGTCCTTGTTGGTGGCAGCGACGATGCGCACGTCGGTCTTGATCGGCGTGCGGCCGCCGACCGTAGTGTATTCGCCCTGCTGCAACACACGCAGCAGCCGCGTCTGCGCTTCCATCGGCATGTCGCCGATCTCATCGAGGAAGAGCGTGCCGCCTTCGGCTTGCTCGAAACGGCCGGTCGAGCGGTTCTGCGCGCCGGTAAAGGCGCCCTTCTCGTGCCCGAACAACTCCGATTCGATCAGGTCGCGCGGGATCGCTGCCATGTTGATGGCGACGAAGGGACCGCCCCGGCGGCGGCCGTACTCATGCAGCGCGCGCGCCACCAGTTCCTTTCCGGTACCCGACTCTCCGCTGATCATGACCGTCAGGTCGGTCTGCATCATGCGCGCCAGCATGCGGTAGATGTCCTGCATGGCCGCCGAGCGGCCGACCAGCGGCATCGTTTCCGGCGGCTCGTCGGCCCGCGTATCGATCTTGGGCCGCCGCGGCTCGGAAAGCGCGCGGTTGACGATGTTGAGCAGCTCGGTCAGGTCGAACGGTTTCGGCAGATATTCATAGGCTCCGGTTTCGGAGGCCCGGATTGCTGTCATGAACGTGTTCTGCGCACTCATGACGATGACCGGCAGTTCCGGTCGCGCCTTCTTGATGCGCGGCAGCATGTCGAAGGCGTTCTCGTCAGGCATGACAACGTCGGTGATAACCAGATCACCCTCGCCCGCCGCAACCCAGCGCCACAGCGTCGAAGCGTTGGAGGTGACACGCACGTCGTGGCCAACGCGCGAAAGCGCCTGGTTGAGGACGGTGCGGATGGCCGCATCGTCGTCGGCGACGAGAATATTGCCGCGAACGGTCATTTGCGGTCTCCTTCACCGTCGTCGTCGGTGCCAAACTGGGTTTCTTTCCACGCCGGCATCAGGATGCGGAAGGTGGTGCCGCGCGGGGTCGATTCGCATTCAATGATGCCGCCATGCTCGCCGACGATCTTTGCGACCAGCGCCAGACCGAGACCGGAGCCGTTCGGCTTGGTGGTGATGAAAGGATCGAACAGGATCGGCAGGATATCCTCGGAGACACCCGAACCGTTGTCGCGTACGCAGAATTCCAATGGCAGCGACACGCGGTCCTGAGTCCCGGGTACGGAAACGCGAATGCCCGGGCGGAAGGCTGTCGACAGCATGATCTCGCCCTGCGGATCACTGCCGATCGCCTCGGCGGCATTTTTTACCAGATTGAGGAACACCTGGATGAGCTGGTCGCGATTGGCAAAAACCGGAGGCAATGATGGATCATAGTCCTCCAATATCTTGATCCGCTTGGCAAAACCGGCCTTGGCGATTGCCTTGACATGGTCGAGCACGACATGGATGTTGACGGGATAACGGTCGATCGGCCGCTCGTCCGAAAATACCTCCATGCGGTCGACCAGCGAGACAATGCGGTCGGTCTCGTCGGTGATCAGCCTGGTCAGGGCGCGATCCTCGTCGGACGCCGACAGTTCAAGCAGCTGCGCGGCACCCCGAATGCCGGACAGCGGGTTCTTGATCTCATGGGCAAGCATCGCGGCAAGGCCGGTAACCGAGCGTGCCGCGCCGCGATGCGTCATCTGCCGGTCGATCTTGTCGGCCATTGAGCGTTCCTGGAACATCACCACGACCGAGCCTGGAAATTCAGTCACCGGTGCGACGTAGAGGTCGACTACCTTCTCGATGCCGAGACGTGGCGACGACACGTCCACCCGGTATTCGTTGACCGGCGCCCGGCGCTCGCGCACCTGGTCGACAAGCGTCAGCAGCGGACTGCCGAAAGGAATGAGCTTGTGCAGCGTGTTGCGGGCGAGCATCGTGGCGCTCGAGCGGAAAAAATCCTCGGCATCGGCATTGGCGAAGGTGATGAAGCCTTGTGGATCGACCATGATCACCGGCCGACGAATGGTGTTGAGCACAATATGCGCGGCGTCCGCCATATCCGTGCTCTGTGTGACGGTAGCGTTCATGCCGCACTCCGCAGGTTCGCCGCTTCGGGAGCGCTTGAGAACATCTCGCGCAGCAGGGCAATGACATGCTCCGGCTCGAAAGACGTGAGTATGGCCTTGCGCCGGTCGTCGCCTGTGGCGTCGTGGCGGTCGAGATACCAGCCGAGATGCTTGCGCGCCTGGCGCAATCCGCTTTCCACGCCATAGAGCGTCAGCATATCTTCGTAATGGGCAATCACGTAGTCGGTCAGCGCTTGCGGGCTGTCCGGCATGCCGGCTACCGGCTCGGCCAGCGCGGCCGCTACAATGCTGCCGGCAATCCACGGCGCGCCATAGTGCGCACGGCCGATCATCACCGCGTCGGCGCCGGACTGATCGAGGATCGACGCAGCCTCTGCCGGCGAGCCGACATCACCATTGGCAACCACCGGGATCGAGACGGCCTGCTTGACGCGTGCGATGGCACGCCAGTCGGCTTTGCCCTGATAGAACTGGCAACGCGTGCGGCCGTGCACCGTAACCATCTTCACCCCGGCCTGCTCGGCGCGTCGCGCCAGCATCGGCGCGTTGAGCGCACCTTCGTCCCAACCGAGCCGCATTTTGACCGTGACCGGCACGCCGACCGCGCCGATCACCGCTTCGATCAGCGACAGCGCGTGGTCGAGGTCTCGCATCAGTGCCGAACCGGCATAGCCGCCCGTCACCTTCTTGGCCGGACAGCCCATGTTGATGTCGATGATGTCGGCACCCTCGCCGGCCGCGATTCGCGCGCCCTCGGCCATGTGCGCCGCCTCGCGGCCGGCAAGCTGGACCATGTGGACAGGCAGCCCGGAATGACGGATGCGCAGGCCCGAGCCAGCCCTGCCCTTTGCGAGCTCACCGCTCGCCACCATTTCCGATACAACCAGCCCGGCGCCATGGGCATGGGCGCGCTGCCGGAACGGTTCGTCGGTAATGCCCGACATCGGCGCGAGAAACACGCGGTTGCGGATTCTCACGCCACCCACGTCCAGCGGCGAAGCCAATTTGGTCACATCAGGCATGCACAAAAACCAAGCACCTTCGGTTGCTGCACATTCTCTAGCCAGAACGACGGCAATGTGCAACGCGCAATGTCGTGACATTAAGGCGCATTTGGGAAAAATAAGGATCGCCGGACCGCATCAATCCTGGGTCTTCGGAAAGCGATACCACTTTTCGGGATCATGCGCTAAGCGTCTCGGCATGAGAGATGTGAGCGAAAAGCAAGCTGCGGACGACAAGGTCGCCGTGGTCATTGTTGCCGCCGGCCGCGGCGCGCGCGCCGGACAGGCCAATGGGCCGAAGCAGTATCAGCAGATTGGCGGCGGCGCCGTCATTGCACGCACACTCGACGCCTTTCTGACGCACCCGAAGATTGGACCTGTCGTTGTTGCTATCCATGCCGATGACGGCGCGCTTTTCCACCGCGCCGCCGGCGCGAACGCCGACCATGTCCTCGCTGTGACCGGCGGTACGTCACGGCAGGAGTCCGTCCGCCTTGGACTGCTGGCGTTGAGAAGCCATGCGCCGGGCCGGGTCCTGATCCATGATGCGGCTCGGCCGTTTGTCGACGCGGAACTGATAGACCGCACGATCGCCGCCATTGGCGAGCGCCAGGGAGCACTGCCTGCCTTGCCCGTTGCCGATACGCTCAAGCGCGAAACGGCCGAAGGCATGATCGGCGAAACCGTGTCCAGGGCCGGGCTTCATGCTGCACAGACACCGCAGGGCTTTCCGTTCTGGCCGATCCTGGCTGCGCACGAAAAGGCTCATCACCTGGGCAAAGCGGATTTCACCGACGATGCGGCAATCGCCGAATGGGCGCATATTCCGGTGAAGATCGTTCCCGGCTCGCCGGACAATGTCAAACTGACCTGGGCACGGGATATTGCAATGGCGGATCAGCGGCTTTCCAGCGCCTCACGTTTTCCCGACATCCGAACCGGCAATGGCTATGACGTCCATGCGTTCGAGCCCGGCGATCATGTCACCCTGTGCGGCGTCGCCATTCCGCACGACAGGAAGTTATCCGGCCATTCGGATGCCGATGTCGGCCTGCATGCGTTAACCGACGCCCTGCTCGCCACCTGCGGCGCAGGTGACATCGGTACGCATTTCCCGCCCTCCGACCCGCAGTGGAAAGGGGCCGCTTCACGCATCTTCGTCGAACACGCGGCCAAGCTGGTGCGCGCGCGCGGCGGGCGCATCGCCAACGCCGATATCACGCTTATCTGCGAGGTGCCGCGCGTCGGCCCGCATCGCGAGGCCATGACCGCAGCGCTTTCGGCAATGCTGCGAATTTCGCGCGATCGCATCTCGATCAAGGCGACAACCAATGAGAAGCTCGGCTTCGTCGGCCGTGAGGAAGGCATAGCGGCCATCGCGACCGCCAGCGTTGTATTTCCAGGGGATGTCCCTGAATGAGCAATAGCGATCTCGCAGATGCCCTGCTTCAGGCCTGCCAGCAGCGCGGCATCATGCTGGTGACGGCCGAGAGCTGCACCGGCGGCATGATCATCGCCGCGCTGACCGACATCGCTGGCTCTTCCGCGGTGGTCGATCGCGGCTTCATCACCTATTCCAACCAGGCCAAGACCGAGATGCTCGGCGTCTCGGCCGCTACGCTCGAGGCGCATGGCGCGGTCTCGCGCGAGACTGTGGTGGAGATGGCGGCCGGAGCCTTGGCCCATTCGCCGGCCGGGCTCGCCCTGGCGGTGACCGGCATCGCCGGACCGGACGGCGGCTCTGCGGAAAAACCTGTCGGCCTGGTCTGGTTCGGCGTTGCCGTGGCTGGGCGGCCGGTAGTCAGCGAATGCGAGCTGTTCGCCGACAAGGGCCGTGATTTCATCCGCCGGGAGACGGTCCGGCATGCCCTTGAGCTGGGTCTGCGCGCGCTCGCTGCGGATCAGGCTGCCGATGGCGCGTCGTAGATGATTTCGGCCCGTTTCTCGAACGCCTCGGAGAACATGCGGAAGGCGCGGTCGAACATGGTTCCCATCAGCGCACCCAAAATGCGGCTCTTGAACTCGTAGTCGATAAAGAAGCAGACGTTGCAACCGCCGCCCTCCGCCGGGTCGAAGCGCCAGACATTGCTTAGATATTTGAATGGGCCGTCGATGTATTTGACGTCGATGGCATTCTCGTCAGGCTTCAGCAGCACCTGCGTGGTGAAAGTCTCGCGGATCGCCTTGTAGCCGATGCTCATGTCGGCGATGAGCAAGGTGCGTCCGTCGCGTTCCTTGCGTGAGCGAACCGTCAGTGCCTCGCAAAGCGGCAGGAATTGCGGATAGGATTCGACATCGGCGACCAGAGCAAACATCTGCTCCGGCGTATGCGCAACGCGGCGATGGGCTTCGAATTGTGGCATGAAACCAGAACGTTAGGCGGTCTTTTTGAGAAGCGCCTCGCGCGCCGCCCGCAACCTGGCGAAATCGTCGCCGGCGTGGTGCGACGAGCGCGTCAGCGGGCTCGACGCCACCAGCAGGAAGCCCTTGGTCCTGCCGATCGTCTCGAAGGACTTGAATTCCTCAGGCGTGACGAACCGGATCACCGGATGATGCTTCTTCGAGGGCTGCAGATATTGGCCGATAGTCACGAAGTCGACATTGGCCGAACGCAGATCGTCCATCAGTTGCAGGATTTCGTTCCGCTCCTCGCCAAGGCCAACCATGATGCCGGACTTGGTGAAGATCGAGGGGTCAAGCTCCTTGACCCGCTGCAAGAGCCTGATGGAATGGAAATAGCGCGCGCCCGGCCGAACCGTCAGATAGTTCGACGGCACGGTCTCCAGATTGTGGTTGAAAACGTCGGGCTTGGCCGCCACCACAATCTCCAGCGCGCCTTCCTTGCGCAGGAAGTCGGGCGTCAGGATTTCGATCGTCGTCAGAGGCGTTGCCGCCCTGATCGCACGGATGACCTCGGCAAAGTGCTGAGCTCCGCCATCGGCGAGATCGTCGCGATCGACTGAGGTGATGACGACATGGCTTAGGCCCATTTGCTTGACGGCGTGTGCGACACGCGCCGGCTCACCGGGATCGAGTGCGGTCGGGATGCCGGTGGCGACATTGCAAAAGGCGCAGGCCCGCGTGCAGATCTCGCCCATGATCATGAAGGTGGCGTGCTTCTTCTCCCAGCACTCGCCGATATTGGGGCAGCCCGCCTCTTCGCAAACCGTCACCAGTTTGTGAGACTTCACGATTTCGCGCGTCTCGGCATAGCCTTTCGACATCGGCGCCTTGACGCGGATCCAGTCAGGCTTGCGCAGTACGTCCTGATCCGGCTTGTGCGCCTTTTCGGGATGCCGCAGGCGCGGCGCATTGGCAATCGTGTCGAGGACGGTGACCATGTGAAACCCGGCTCATTGGCAAGCGCTTGTCCGGCGCTCGCTCTATTCACGTCATCTAGGACTTTTCGGCGAAAAGAAAAAGGCCGTGATCGCGCATGGCGCGCTGGCCTTTTTCGCATAGCAAGTGCCGACACAGGTCAGCGGCGCACCAGTCGTCCCACCGCAATCAGAATGCAGGCGCCGATGAAGCCGGTGATCAGATAGGCGATCCAGCCGACGCCGAAGATGCCGATGTTCAGGGCCTGCAAGATGGCGTTCAACACGATTGCGCCGACAATGCCGAGAATGATGTTCATGAGGATGCCGGTATTGCTCTTCATGACCATCTCGGCGAGCCACCCCGCCAGTCCGCCGATGATGATGGCTGCTACCCAGCCCACGCCGTTCATTTCCATATGCCCTCTCCTTGTATGATGGATGATGCGTGCGAAACGAATTGCTCTGCCGTCGAGTTCCTTTGTGTCTTCCGCGTGAGACTCGCCCAATTAATTTATCATGCATTCAGTGCGCGACCATAGGCGTCGAGTACACTCTCCTTCATCATCTCCGACAGCGTCGGGTGCGGGAAGATCGTGTGCATCAGCTCTTCCTCGGTGGTCTCCAGGTTCATCGCCACGACGAAGCCCTGGATCAGTTCTGTTACCTCTGCGCCGACCATGTGGGCACCCAGCAACTGGCCGGTCTTCTTGTCGAAAATGGTCTTGACGAAGCCTTGGTCCTCGCCGAGCGCAATCGCCTTGCCGTTTGCGGCGAACTGGAAGCGGCCGACACGGATGTCCTTGCCGTCTTCTTTCGCTTTGGCTTCCGTCAGTCCGACCGAGGCGACTTGCGGATTGCAATAGGTGCAGCCCGGGATCTTCAGCTTGTCGGTGGCATGCACGCCGGGGAAATTGGCGATCTTTTCCACGCACACCACGCCTTCGTGCTCGGCCTTGTGGGCGAGCATCGGCGGTCCGGCGACGTCACCGATGGCATAGATGCCGGGTACGTTGGTCTTGCCGTAGCCGTCGACGACGACGCAACCGCGTTCCGTCTTCACGCCGAGCGCCTCGAGCCCGAGATTCTCGATATTGCCTTGCACGCCGACGGCCGAGATCATGCGGTCGGCCGTGATCTTCTCGACCTTGCCGTCCTTCATCTCGACATGCGCGGTGACCGAGTTAGTGCCCTTCTCGACCTTGGTCACCTTGGCTTCGAGCATGATCTTCATGCCCTGCTTTTCGAACTGCTTTTGCGCGAATTTCGAGACTTCGGCGTCCTCGGCCGGCATCACGGCCGGCAGCAGTTCGACCACCGTCACCTCCGCGCCCATGGTGCGGTAGAAAGAGGCGAACTCGATGCCGATGGCGCCTGAGCCCATCACCAGCAGCGATTTCGGCATCTCTTTCGGCACCATTGCCTCGAAATAGGTCCAGATCAACTTGCCGTCAGGCTCGATGCCGGGCAGCGCGCGCGGCCTGGCGCCGGTCGCCAGGATGATGTGCTTGGCGCTATAGGTGCCCTCGCCCTTGACGCCCTTGGGCGCCGGCGGCTGCGGCTCCATCGGCTTCTTCGACGATTTCGACACGACGATCTCGCCAGGTTTGGTCAGCTTGGCTTCGCCCCAGATGACGTCGACCTTGTTCTTCTTCATCAGGAAGCCGACGCCGCCGTTGAGCCGCAGCGAGACCTTTCGCGAGCGATCGACGACGGCGGCTGTGTCGACGCTGACCTTGCCATCGATCTTCAGGCCGTAGTCCTTCAGATGATCCGAATAGTGCATAATCTCGGCCGAGCGCAGCAGCGCCTTGGTCGGAATGCAGCCCCAGTTGAGGCAGATGCCGCCAAGGTGCTCGCGCTCGACGATCGCCGTCTTGAAGCCAAGCTGGGCCGAACGCACTGCAGTGACATAACCGCCGGGGCCGGAGCCGATGATGATGACGTCGTAGTTCTCAACCACGGCTTTCTCCTTCACAATTCCAACATGACGCGCACGAGCGGCGCCAGCGCTTGCCCGACGTTCCGCGTGTTTCCTGCGTCGAGGTGGACGCCGTCGAGCGGCGTGGTTTTGGCCACCCCGCCGGCATCGAAGAAGCCGCAGCCGGCCTCGTCGGCAAGAGCGGAATATTGCGGCGCCAGCCGCTTTGACGCGTCATCGCCGCCGGCGAACATTTCCTTGAACTCAGCGTTTTCCGTGCGGCTGACTACGGGCGGCGCGACGATCAGGATCTGAGGCGCCGGCCAATCGAACGGGTAATCGTGACCGCGCACGATATCGATCAGCCGTTGCATGCCTTGCTTGGCCGCGACCGGATTACCATGAATCCACGGCTTCATATCGTTGGCGCCGAGCATGATGATGATCAAGTCGATCGGTGCGTGCGTCGTCAGGATTGTTGGCAACAGCCTTGCGCCATTGCGGTCCGCCCCGGCCAAGTGATCGTCGAAGGCGGTGGTTCGGCCATTCAGGCCTTCGGCGATGACCTCGACGCCGCCGCCCAATGCTGCCTGCAGCACGCTCGGCCAGCGATCCGCCGGCGGATGACGGCCAAGGCCTGCCGCGTCATAGCCCCAGGTCAGCGAATCGCCATAGCAGAGGACCGTCTTCATGTGCCTGCCCCGCCGAAACTTGGTTGCGTGCGCCCCAATCGCCAGCGCACGAAAAGCCACTGGACCAGCACCGTAGCGATGCCTGGCAGGACGAGACCGGCGACGATAGGAAGATCGCTCGACCACTGGCGCTTGCTCGGCAGCTGGGAGAAAGTCCAGCCGATCAGGGCAACTCCAATGAGCACAAAAAATGCTAACCCTATGATCGCGGTCAGTTTTGTTGCCCGTCGTGGGTCCGACATGAATTGTGCGATGAAGAATGCGAGCGTCGCGAAGATGGTGACGAGAGCCGAGATCATGAATACAAGGATGTACTCCACGTCGGCATTGGTTGCGACGGCGAGCCACTGCACAACCAATCCGCCGGCCAAACCGGAAAGAAAGAAGGCAAAAAGGCTGGTGAAGAATTTCCGCACCGCCCTGTTCCCCTCTCTTAGACCAGCATGCCCATCGGATTTTCGATCATACGCTTGAAGGCGACGAGCAGCTCGGCGCCTAGCGCACCGTCGACTGCGCGGTGATCGGTCGACAGCGTCACCGACATGATTGTCGCGATCTTGATCTCGCCGTTCTTCACCACTGCGCGTTGCTCGCCGGCGCCGACCGCCAGGATCGTCGCATGCGGAGGGTTGATGACGGCAGAAAAATCCTTGATGCCGAACATGCCGAGATTGGACACCGCCGTGGTGCCGCCCTGATATTCTTCCGGCTTCAGCTTGCGGCTGCGGGCGCGGCCGGCAAGATCCTTCATCTCGTTGGAGATGACTGACATCGTCTTTTCGTCAGCACGCCGGATGATCGGGGTGATCAGGCCGCCGGGGATCGATACGGCAACGCCGACATCGGCGTGCTTGTGCTTGATCATGGCGTTTTCTGTCCACGACGCATTGGCATCCGGAACCGCCATCAGCGCCATGGCAAGAGCCTTGATGACCATGTCGTTGACCGACAGCTTGTAGGCCGGCGTTTCGCCCTTCTCGGTCTTCTTCACCGGCGCGGCCGCATTGATCTGCGTGCGCAGGGCTAGAAGTGCGTCGAGCTCGCAGTCGAGCGTCAGATAGAAATGCGGGATGGTGGTCTTGGCTTCGACCAGCCGCCTCGCAATGGTCTTGCGCATATTGTCGTGCGGGATCAGCTCGTAGGAGCCTTCGGCAAACAGTTTGAGCACCTGCTCGTCCGACATCGCTTTGGGTGCTGCGGCCGCAGGTGCCGGAGCGCCGGCGGGCGCCGCTTTTGCCGCTGGTGCCGCCTTGGCGCCGCCACTGGAAATTGCGGCATCGACATCGGCCTTGACCACGCGACCATGCGGGCCGGAGCCTGTCAGCACCGCGACATCGACGCCGGCTTCCCTGGCAATGCGCCGGGCCAGCGGCGAGGCGAAGATGCGCTCACCGCTTGCATGGCCGTTGGCGGTAGGCGGCGCTTCCGCCTTGGCTGCAGGTGCGGCAGGCTCCTGCTTCGGCGCTTCGGGCTTTGGTGTTTCAGCTTTGGAGACGTCCGCTTTCGGAACCTCAGCCTTTGCCGGCGTAGCGGCGTCACCGCTTTTCGCGGCAGAAGCAGCATCCTCGCCCTCGGCCGCCAACACCGCGATCAGCGCATTGACCTTGACGCCTTCAGTGCCCGCCGGAACCACCAGCTTGGCGACCGTGCCTTCGTCGACGGCTTCGACTTCCATCGTTGCCTTGTCGGTCTCTATCTCGGCAATCACGTCTCCCGGCGAGACCTTGTCGCCTTCCTTGACCAGCCACTTGGAAAGGTTGCCTTCTTCCATCGTGGGCGAAAGCGCCGGCATGGTGATGTTGATCGGCATTTTTCCTCCTCAGTTCCGCCCGGTTAGCGAACGGTGCTGGATATTGAACTGCTCCGACATTCTACCTCGGTAGCCTTCTTCCAATGCCTGAAGCGTCTCGATTTCAGGGATGCCATCTTGTTCCAGTCTCATCCTGGCTATGTGCATGCCGACATCAGCGAGCACCATGCCCCAGTTGTGAGCGTTTGGCCCAAAGAGGTCTTGCATCGTGACGACCGCGTCCGAACCAATCCAGACGCGGAGTATTTCATCGAATTCGCTATTCTCGACGACCACCGCGGGAACTTCTAGTTCGCGCGACATCTCGTTACCCCCGGTACGTCACGGCTTTGACCGCCTCGACGACCTCGCCGAAATTGGGCAGTGCCAGCTTTTCGAGATTCGCGGCATAGGGCATCGGCACGTCCTTGCCGGCTATGGTGATGACCGGTGCGTCGAGGAAATCGAAGGCGCGCTGCGAAACCTGGTTGGCGATATGGTCGCCGACCGAGTTCTGCGGAAAGCCTTCCTCGACCACCACCAGGCGATTGGTCTTCTTGACCGAGGCGATAATGGTGTCGAAGTCGAGCGGGCGGATGGTGCGCAAGTCGATGACCTCGGCATCGATGCCCATGCCGCGCAACTCCGCCTCGGCCTTGATCGCGTAGGTCATGCCGATGCCGAACGATACGATGGTCACGTCCTTGCCGGATTTGTGAATGCGCGCCTTGCCGATCGGCAACACGAAATCGTCCATCTTTGGCACGTCGAAGGAATGGCCGTAAAGGATTTCGTTTTCGAGGAAGATGACCGGGTTCGGGTCGCGGATCGCCGCCTTGAGCAGACCCTTGGCGTCGGCGGCGGTATAAGGCATCACCACCTTCAGGCCGGGAATATGGCTGTACCAGGCGGCATAGCATTGCGAATGCTGCGCGGCGACGCGGGCAGCCGCGCCGTTCGGGCCGCGAAAGACGATCGGGGCGCCCATCTGGCCGCCGGACATATAGAGCGTCTTGGCGGCTGAATTGATGATCTGGTCGATCGCCTGCATGGCGAAGTTGAAGGTCATGAATTCGACGATCGGCCTCAGGCCGGCCATCGCCGCGCCAACACCAACGCCGGCAAAGCCGTGCTCTGTGATCGGCGTATCGACCACGCGCCGCGGACCGAATTCTTGCAACAGGCCTTGCGTGATCTTGTAGGCGCCCTGGTACTCGGCGACTTCCTCGCCCATGACAAAGACATCGCCATCGCGGCGCATTTCCTCCGCCATTGCATCGCGCAAGGCTTCACGCACTGTGGTCGAGACCATTTCGGTGCCGGCCGGGATGTCCGGATCGGCGGCAATTTCCAGCTTGGGCGCGGCGGCAACAGGCGCTGCCGCTTCGTTCTTGGCCGGAGCAGCAGCGGGGGGCGGAGCGGCAGCGGGCGCTTCCGCTTGCGACTTGATAGCCTCCTCGCCGATGCCTTCGCCTGCCTCGTCGATGTCTTCGCCATCGACGGCCAGCACAGCGATCAGCGTGTTGACCTTGACACCCTCGGTGCCGGCAGGAACCACGATCTTGGCAAGCGTGCCGTCGTCCACGGCTTCGACTTCCATCGTTGCCTTGTCGGTCTCGATCTCGGCAATGGCGTCACCGGCTACGACCTTATCACCTTCTTTCTTCAACCATTTGGAAACATTACCCTCTTCCATGGTCGGCGAGAGGGCGGGCATGAGAATTTCGATCGGCATGTCCTTGCCCTCTCGTTAAAGTACGATGTCGGTCCAGAGCTCGGACGGATCCGGCTCCGCGTCGTTCTGGGCAAATTCTGCGGCGTCGGCGACAACGTCGCGGACTTCCTTGTCGATGGCCTTGAGTTCGTCCTCACTTGCCCATTTCTTATCGAGCAGCCGCGCTTTGACCTGTTCGATCGGGTCACGTTCGGAGCGCATTTTCTGCACTTCTTCCTTGGAGCGGTATTTTGCCGGATCCGACATCGAATGGCCGCGGTAACGATAGGTCTGCATTTCGAGAATGAGCGGCCCATTGCCGGCGCGGCACCATTCGGCGGCGAGGTCGCCGGCGGCCTTCACGGCGCGCACATCCATGCCGTCGACCTGGATGCCTGGAATCTTGAAGGAGGCGCCGCGGTGCGAGAAATCCGTCTCGGCCGAAGAGCGCGAGACCGAGGTGCCCATGGCGTAGCGGTTGTTCTCGATGATGTAGATCACCGGAAGCTTCCACAGCGAGGCCATGTTGAAGCTTTCGTAGACCTGGCCCTGGTTCGCGGCGCCATCGCCGAAATAGGTCAGCGTCACATTGTTGTTGCCGCGATAACGGTTGGCGAAGGCAATGCCGGTGCCGAGCGACACTTGCGCGCCGACGATGCCGTGGCCGCCGTAAAAATGCTTCTCCTTGGAGAACATGTGCATCGAGCCGCCCTTGCCCCTGGACAGGCCGCTACGGCGCCCGGTCAGTTCGGCCATGACGCCGCGCGGCGACAACTCCATGGCCAGCATATGACCATGGTCGCGATAGGCGGTGATCATCTGGTCGCCATCGATCAGCGCCATCTTCATGCCGGTAACGACCGCTTCCTGGCCGATGTAGAGGTGGCAGAAACCGCCGATGAAGCCCATGCCGTAAAGCTGGCCGGCCTTTTCCTCGAAGCGGCGGATGAGCAGCATGTGCCGGTAGGCGGCAAGCTCCTGGTCCTTGGTGAACTCAACAGGCTTTGGGGTGGAAAGGCCCGGCGTTTTGCCGTCGGATTTGGATTTGGCAGGCGCTCTTCTGGTGGCGGTGGCCATGCATCACTCCCTGTTGGCGTCTCTTAGCGGACAGCGAGGGAGATCAGTTCTCCCACCGATTTGAGGCAGGCTAACATGCAGGGAAGGCTTTCGCCATGCCGAAAACGCATGGCTGTCATGCATCTAAGCAATTAAAATCATTGCAAATATCGCTGATTAACTGAGATCAGGTTATCTTGCGACCGGCAGCATGATGGTGATCTCGTCGGCGTGCGACAGATTAAGTGCCTTGCGCGCCTGCTCGTCCAGCATGTCCTTCTCCAGCGTGCCCTCATGCATCAGCTGAACGCGGCGCTCGAGGTCGATCCGGCGCGCCTTGACGGCATCGAGCCTGCCCTGCAATTCGGCAGTCTCGGCTTCGAGCTGATACTTGGAATAGATGCCGAACTCGCCATGATAGGCATGGAAGCCGAAATAAGTCAGGAACACCACGCAGAGCGAGGGGATGATCAGCCGGCCGGTGTTTCTTTGCTTGTGCTGGCGTGTCCACATGGTCCGAATCCTCTACGCCGCCTTTGTCGCCCGATTGTGCTTAATGGACGGTTACAGACCGTTGGATTCAGAGCCAGGAAGCAAAAAAGGGCGGGAATGTCCCCGCCCTCGCCGCCGCGGATTTTCTCTCGAAAATCAGCTTTTCACGATGGACTTGCCGGCATATCGCGCCTGCTTGCCGAGCTCCTCCTCGATGCGGATGAGCTGGTTGTACTTGGCCATGCGATCCGAGCGTGACAGCGAGCCCGTCTTGATCTGCCCGCAATTGGTGGCAACGGCGAGGTCGGCGATGGTCGAATCCTCGGTCTCGCCCGAGCGGTGCGACATCACCGCGGTATAGCCGGCCTTGTGCGCGGTCTCGACGGCGTCGAGCGTTTCGGTAAGCGAGCCGATCTGGTTGACCTTGACCAGGATCGAATTGGCGACACCCATGCGGATGCCGTCGCGCAGCCGCGCCGTGTTGGTGACGAACAGATCGTCGCCAACCAGCTGCGTTTGCTTGCCGATGAGATCGGTCAGTATTTTCCAACCGTCCCAGTCATCCTCCGCCAGGCCGTCCTCAATGGTGATGATCGGGTAGTCGGCAGCAAGCTTGGCCAGATATCTGGCCTGCGCCTTCGGGTCGCGGGTTTTCCTCTCGCCTTCATAGACGTAGTTGCCATCCTTGAAGAATTCGGTCGCCGCGCAGTCGAGGCCTAGCGCAACCTCCTCGCCGGGCTTGAAGCCAGCCTGCTCGATCGATTCCATGATGAAGTCGAGCGCGGCCGGCGCGCTCTTCAGGTTGGGGGCAAAGCCGCCCTCGTCCCCGACATTAGTGTTGTGGCCGGCGTCCTTCAGCTTCTTTCGCAGCGTATGAAAGATCTCCGAGCCCCAGCGCACGCCGTCGCGCAGCGTCGGCGCGCCGATCGGCAGGATCATGAATTCCTGGAAATCGATCGGGTTGTCGGCATGCGCGCCGCCATTGATGATGTTCATCATAGGCACCGGCAGCACATGGGCCTTGGTGCCGCCGACATAACGGTAGAGCGGCAGGTCGGCCGCTTCGGCCGCGGCCTTGGCCACCGCCAGCGACACGCCGAGGATGGCATTGGCGCCGAGCCGGCTCTTGTTGGGCGTACCATCGAGTTCGATCATGGTCTGATCGATATGGATCTGATTCTCTGCCTCCATGCCGCCGATCGCCTCGAACAGCTCGCCGTTCACCGCCTCGACCGCTGTCAGCACGCCCTTGCCGAGATAGCGGGGGCCGCCATCGCGCAGTTCGACCGCCTCATGCGCGCCGGTCGAGGCACCGGACGGCACCGCGGCGCGACCCATCGAGCCGTCTTCGAGCACGACGTCGACCTCGACGGTCGGATTTCCGCGGCTGTCCAGGATTTCACGCCCGACAATGTCGATGATGGCCGTCATTGCGATGTCCCCGATTGATCGATTGAAGCGTCGCGCACCTCTTAGCCAAAGTGCCGCAAAACGCAATCGGGGCACTTGCAAATATTGCCCGCGCGCTACGGGATTCACGAAGCACGAAGCGCTGTCATCATTTGTCATACGCGGCATGCCGGTTTCTGGTTTATGGCTGTTGTCGCGCGGGGCGAAACAGGAGGAGTTTCGCCATGTCCCAGTTGAGCGGTATTGTGAGTTTGTTCCTGATCGCGGCTGCGTTCCTGACGTCGTGCGACAATCAGCAACCCCCGCAGGGATCGTCGCCTTTGCCGACCCTGCAGACTGCGCAGTAGCATCCCGCCACATCGAAAGGCCCCCGTTTTCCCGGGGGCCTTTTTGATTCCAGGAGACTAGTCAGTGCCAGTAAGGTCAGTGCCAGTAAGGCTCGACCTTGTAGTAGTTGTATGAGGCGTCACGTGCGGCCTCGCCGTCGGCGCCGGTCAGCTCGTTGATCGAATAGGAAGGAGCGGCCATCAGCTGGTCTTTGGTGAACGGCACGACATAGCCGCCCTTGTTCTCATCATAGTCAAGGCTCGCCCACGGAATGGCATGGTATTTCTCGCCGATTCCGAGAAATCCGCCAAAACCGATCACGGCAAACATGATTCCGTTCGACAATTTGTCGAGCATGACGTCCTCGATGTCGCCGATATGAGTGCCTTCCGTATTGTAGACCGATGTGCCGATAACCCGCGAAGCGGCGATGGCTTCGGTGTGTCCCGTCTGGGTCGTCATGGTGTGCTCCTCGTCGTCGTTGACATTAGATTTTGACAATGAGGGCCGCGGGCTAAGGTTCCAGGCGGGTTCGAAATTCTTCAAAGTTTTCTTGGCCGCGCTGCTGTGGCGCAACTGCTGGTTCAACCCACGCTTTTGGCAATGCGATCGAACGCCATCAGCCGTTCAAGCAATGCGGGAAGATCCTTCAGCGGCACCATGTTGGGACCGTCGGAAGGCGCGTTGTCGGGGTCCTGGTGCGTCTCGATGAAGACGCCGGCGACGCCAACCGCGACGGCCGCGCGCGCCAGCGTCTCGACAAAGCGCCGGTCACCTCCAGACGAACCGCCCTGCCCACCCGGCTGCTGCACGGAATGGGTGGCATCGAAAATCACCGGCGCGCCGATCTCGGCTATGATCGGCAGCGCCCGCATGTCGGACACCAGGGTGTTGTAACCAAAGGATGCGCCGCGCTCGGTGACCAAGACATTGGCGTTGCCGGAGCCGATGATCTTGGCGACGACGTTCTTCATGTCCCACGGCGCGAGGAATTGCCCCTTCTTCACATTGACCACCTTGCCGGTTCTTGCCGCAGCAATCAGCAAATCGGTCTGCCGGCTAAGGAAGGCAGGAATCTGCAGGATATCAACATGCGGCGCGACGATCGCGCATTGTTCCTCGGTATGGACGTCAGTCAGGATCGGCAGCGAAAAATTCTTGCGCAAATCGTCGAAGATCGGCATTGCCGCTTCAAGTCCCGCACCGCGCGTGCCGCCAAGCGAGGTGCGATTGGCCTTGTCGTAACTGGTCTTGTAGACGAGCCCAATGCCGAGCCTTTCGGTCAGTTCCTTTAGCGCACCGGCCATGTCGAAAGCGTGCTGCCGCGATTCCAGCTGGCATGGACCGGCGATCAGCGACAGGGGCGCGCTGTTGCCGAAAATGACCTTGCCGACCGCAACGGAAGAGTTCGGCATCAGTGGATTGAGCTTGTTCATGCGATCTCCCGGAAAATGAAGGCTGCGCCCTGCCCTGGCGCCGGCGGCACGATGATATCACCGCCGCGCATGTGATGTTCGACGGAATTGGCTGCAAGCAGCTTGGCGACGGCATCGCCGTGCCTAATCGAAAAGACGATCCCAGCAAAGCGGAGTTCAGATGGTGCGCCGGCAGGAATGCCGAAGCGTGCCGAATAGGCTGCAGGATCCAGAACGGTCACGACGGCATTCGGCAGCTCATAGACAGTGCCGCCGCCCTGAGCCTCGATTCTGGCTGCGATCAAAATCACATTGCGTTGTTCGAAAGGTTCGCCACTGACTGCCACGACTTCGACAATGCCGGTTGCGCTATTAGCGTGGGCCTGCAACGCAGTGCGGTCGAGGTTCGGCGCATTGATCCGCTCGCAGGCGAAGAGAAAAGCGTCCGTTGTCTTGCCTGTAGCCGCGAAGGCCAGTTTGAACGATGCGGTGTCGCTCTTTCCCGCCGCATCGGTGAAGGCGCGCGAAAAGCTTAGCGCGTCTCCCGCCGACAGACCGGCTTCCATGTAGCGCGCGTGGTCCGCGGCGGCGCTTTCGGTGCCCAGCGCCACGGCAGAAAATCCTTCATCGCCGTTTTCTTCGCGATACGCGCGATCACGCGCGACAAAGACATTGCGGTTCGCGATCGCCGTTGCCACGGCCTGCCGGTCAGCGACCGCGAGCGGCTCGAGATAGGTACCGTCGGTGAGAAAGACACAGCAGTTTTCCGTTCCGAAAGGGTGGATACCTGTCGGCGCAACGGTAAAGCCGAGCGAGGTCAAGCGCGCCCGCGCAACATCGAGGCTCGCTGTCGGCAGCACCAGGTGATCGAGCGGACGAGGCCTTGCGGGGGTGTTCTCGGTCATGTCCCGCGCGATGTGCCTCATTCCTGACAATGGTTCAAGGGCTTGGCTGACGCCTCAGCGGCAAGACCACCTCAGCCCGTAGGGGACGGCGGCTCGTCAACTTGCAACGATGTCGGCCGAATAACGCAATTCGCGCAGAGGTTTGACCCGGCTGGTTGTCTCTGCATAGAGCGGATGCGCCTTGTAGGCGGCGAGCGCCGCTTCGTCCTCGAACTCGGCATAGACGACCACATCGATCTCATCCGAAAGCGGGTCGACCTTGGTGTTGAGCGTTACCTCGAAATGACGCGAATGAGGTATCTTGCCAAGCGCCAGGAGGCCCGTGCGCACTACCTCGACATCCGCTTTATGCCGTGCGCTGAAGAAAACGATATGCCGGATCAACCCAGCCTCCTCGACCGTTGGACCGGCGTTCTTTTGTGTCAGCGGCAGCGTGCCGTCAATCGGCAGGTTTGTCGCGTCTGCGAACCGTAGCAACGAAGAGAAACTACACCATGCTGGTTACATAGTGCACGATGCGGGTCACCTCCCTGACCGTCCTGTCGAGGTAGCGGCCTTGGTTGTAAATGCCGTCCCAGATCAGGAAAAAGGTGACAGTCGTGATGACGATGACATAACGCATGACTGAAACTAGCGCATATGGACGGTTGCAACCATAGCGATTCCAACGCTGCTGGGGACCCTCCACGGGAATCTTAGCCGCCTTTTGATCTGCTCTGCCGCCGTCAAAAAGTCCGATCGCGACGCAGGATGCGGCCATGACGGTCAATGGGAATCATCCCATGCGCAAACGAACGATCTCCCTCGTTGCAATTCTTGTTTCTGCAGGCGGCGTCTGGCTCAACAACACCTCACTGCTGTCGAGCCGGCCGGCCGGCACCCCTTCGGTGCTTGCCCATCGCGGCCTGGCTCAGGATTTCGACCGTACGAACCTCGGATCGGAAACATGCACGGCCGCTCGCATGCTGACGCCGCGCCATTCCTTCCTCGAAAACACGATACCGTCGATGGAAGCCGCTTTCGCGCTCGGTGCGGATGCGCTCGAACTCGATGTCCATCCCACTACGGACGGCAAGTTCGCCGTCTTCCACGATTGGACGCTGGATTGTCGTACCAACCTGCTCGGTCCCTATTCCGGCGGCGGCTTTTCACAAGGCCTCGACGACCCCGCCTCGATCGACCAACTGCCGGACGATTATTCCGGTGGGATTTCGACAGACGCGCTGGATCTGGTCATGCCTGCCGTCAAGCGGCGTTTCGGACCACCTGTTTGAAGAGGCACCTGTCTCAAATGGATTGGCCATATCGGGACAGTATCTTAGCGCTGAGACAGTTTCGAGCCGACGCTCAAATCCTCAAAGAGTGATGCGGTATTTTGCAAAGCCTGCTTCGCCCTCGCCCGCCGGCTCGATCTTCAGCGACTTCACTTGCGCAATGAAATCCTTCGCCTTGGCGCCGGTCTCGAATACGACGCTGGTTCCCGGTAGTGGCGCAAACGACCAGTTGGCGTCCGCCGACGGGTTGATGGTGCCTTTGCTGACGATATAGCGCACGATCACGTCGCGGTTGGTGTCGGGCGCTTCGTAGATGATTTTCGAGGCATTGATCTCCGGGAAATTGCCGCCGCCGCCGGCCCGGTAGTTGTTGGTGGCGACGACGAATTTCCGTTTTGGATCAATTGGTTTGCCGTTGAACATCAAGTCAATGATGCGGTTCGAGCCGGCGTTAACCAGCCCGCCCTTCGAATCATATTTCGGTGGCTGCGACAGATCGATCTTGTAAGTGACCCCGTCGATTACGTCGAAATTATAGGATGGGAAGTCAGTGTTGATGAGCGCCTGGTCGGCTTTTCCCGGTTCGATCCGGTTGAAGATGCCGGCCGACATTTCCAGCCATTCCTTCACCTCTGCTCCCGTGATTTCGACGGCGCGCACCGTGTTTGGATAGAGGTAGAGGTCGGCGACGTTCTTGATGGCGATATCGCCCACCGATACGTCGGTGTAATAGTCGGCGCCGTTGCGCCCGCCCGCCTTGAACGGTGCCGCCGCCGACAGCAGCGGCATATCCTTCCACTCGGTGTTCTTCAGGATGTCCTTCAAGTACCAAGTCTGCGCCTGGCTGACGATCTGCACCGACGGATCGTCAGCGACCAGGGCAAAATAGGAATAGAGCGGCGCCGAGGTTTTGCCGACCGGCCGGCGCACATAGGCAAGCGTCGCCTCGTGGTCCTGTTTGAGCCCGTCGACGATGCGCTGGTCGTCCGCGACGGTCGGCTTGTTCGTCTTGTCGACTCGCTCAAAGATAGGCCTGGCCTCAGAGGTCGCCGAGACGATTTTCCACGTCGATCCGTCGCGCTCCAGCAACAGATCGATCAGCCCCATATGCGAGCCCCAGAAGCCGGCCATGACGGCGGGCTTGCCTTGCAACGTGCCTTTCGCCGGATCGACGGCGTCCAGCGACTGAAAGTCCTTCTTGCCAGGGAAGACCAGATGCTGGTGACCGGTAAACACCGCATCGATACCTTCGACACCGGCAACGAAGAAGGAGGCATTCTCCATCATGTCGCTTTGCTTCACGTCGATGCCTGAATGGGAGAGTGCAATGACGATGTCGGCGCCTTCTTCCTTCATCTGCGGCACCCACGCTTTGGCCGCCTCGACGATGTCGCGCGTCTTGACGCTGCCTTCGAGATTTTTCAGGTCCCAGACCATGATCTGCGGCGGCACGAAGCCGATGATGCCGATCCTGATAGGCTGCTCGGCGCCCGATCCGTCCTTGATCTTCCTGTCGAGGATGACGTAAGGCTTGAGATAGAGCTTGTCGTCGCGCGGGTTCGCGGCAAGCTCCGTGCCGCGGATCAAATTCGCGCAGACGAACGGGAAATTAGCACCGGCCAGCACCTTGTCCATGAACGACAGGCCGTAGTTGAACTCGTGGTTGCCGAGCGTCGAGCATTCGTAGCCGAGCAGGTTCATGCCCTTCATGACCGGATGCAGATCGCCATCCTTCATCCCCCTCTCGTAGGCGATGTAGTCGCCCATCGGGTTGCCTTGCAGAAGGTCGCCATTATCGATCAGCATCGCGTTGGTTGCTTCCTTGCGCACGGCTTCAATCAATGATGCCGTTCGCGACAGCCCCATCGTGTCGTTGGCTTTGTCGGCGTAGTAGTCGTAAGGCAGCACGTTCACGTGGATGTCGGTCGTCTCCATAATCCTAAGATGCGCCTGATTGGCTTGAGCCCGGGCGGAGAACGGGTGTAGCATGATCAGCGCTCCGCTGGCGGCGACGCCGGCGAGGAAATCGCGGCGTGAGACGAGGTGGCGCAATTGGGACATTCGTTTTCTCTTTCTTCCACGACGTGACAGGTCCTGCCCGAAGCAAAGCTTCGCGCCGAAATCCAGCCGAGTCCAGAAGCCGATTCCATCAAGAGGAGGTGACGCGCCGATGAATGTCCGGCAGCGAACAATCAGCCCTTATCGTCGTCACCCTGGGTGATCAGCCGAGCGCTGCGCTGACCGGTGAAGTAGATCCATAGCCAGCTCAGGGAAACCGCAAGCCGGTTACGAAAGCCGATCAGGAAGTAGATATGCGCCAAGCCCCATAACCACCAGGCAAGCCGGCCGGTAAGCTTGATCCAGCCGAAATCGATGGCCGCCGCGCGTTTGCCTATCGTCGCCAAATCGCCGTCATGCCTGTAGCTGAAAGGACGCGGTGTCGCGTCACCGGCAAGCCTTGCCCTGATCGTCGCGGCGACGTGCCGTCCCTGTTGCTTGGCGGCGGGCGCGACGCCCGGCACCAGCCGGCCATCCGGCCGCAGGACGTGCGCTGCGTCACCGATGACGAAAATCTCCGGGTTTCCCGGCACACTCAGGTCGGGTTCGACAAGCACCCTGCCCGCGCGGTCCGCTGCCGCGCCGAGCCATTCGGCGGCCGGCGAAGCGGCGACGCCCGCCGCCCACAGGATTGTCCTGGCCGGCAAATGTGTGTCGCCGAAGACGACACCCTCGGCATCGCAGCGCGTAACCGCCCTGCCGAGTTCGACGGTCACGCCGAGCCGCTCGAGCGCCTTCGTGGCATAATCGGAGAGTTCCGGCGCGAAATTGGCAAGGATGCGTTCGCCGGCCTCAATCAGCACCACACGCGTCTGCCGCGTGTCGATGTTGCGGAACTCGCCGCGCAGGGTGTCGTGTGCCAGTTCGGCAATGGTGCCGGCCAGTTCCACGCCGGTCGGCCCGCCGCCGACGATCGCCAGCGTCAGCAATGCCTGGCGCTTGGCGGGATCGGTTTCCCGCTCGGCCTCCTCGAAAGCCAAAAGAATACGCCGTCGAATGGTGGTGGCGTCCTCCAGCGTCTTCAGGCCCGGGGCGAATGGCTCCCATTCGTCATGGCCGAAATAGGCGTGCCGCGCGCCGGTGGCCAGCACCAGCGTGTCGTAAGCGACCGTGCCGCCGTCCTGCAGCAGCACCCGCTTGCCGGTGCGGTCGATGCCAGTCACAGTCGCAAGCAGCGTCGTCACATCATTGCGCCTGCGCAGGAGATGGCGGATCGGCCAGGCCACTTCGGAGGTGGCCAGCGCCGTCGTCGCCACCTGGTAGAGCAGCGGCTGAAAAAGGTGATGATTGCGCCTGTCGATCATGGTGATGCGCACCGGTGCGCCGGCAAGTGCGCGGGTGAACTCGAGGCCGCCGAAACCGGCACCTACGACGACGACGTGATGGTTGGCTGTGTTCATCTCACTCATCCCTCTCGCCAAGACTGATGTAAGTATCGTTGTGCAGTGCAGCAATGGCTGCGCTGCAACTGCCTGGGACTCGTCTCTTGATGTCGTGAATACGCATGCTGCAGGCTCATTCCCGGATATAGCCTACGTCCAGGATACGACTTGGTTGGAACTGTATATTGCAGGTGAAGCATGGCTAGGGATGAAGACGAAGGCTCAGCGCAGTACGCCTCGCCGCCTTGTTTTATGCACGAGCTCGACCCGGAGTTCCAAGCGCCGCTATCCGACTGGACCGACGTAAAGCGCTGGCGCAAGGCCGAGCGCGAGCGGTTGATCGCATCCCGCCTTGCCGTTTCAGCCGACACGCGCGCAGCCATGTCGCAGCGCATTGCCGAAGGGCTCGACGCGGTGATCGGCGACGTCGCCGGCCGCATGGTCAGCCTCTATTGGCCGTTTCGCGGCGAGCCGGACCTGCGCCCGTGGATGGAAACCGTTAACGCGCGGGGCGGGCGCACGGCGTTGCCCGTCGTCGTGGAGAAAGACCGGCCGCTTGTCTTTCGCGCCTATACCCACGGAGACCGGCTGGAGAAGGGCGTCTGGAATATCCCGATACCGGCCGAGGGCGATCCGGTGCTGCCTGACATCGTCATTTCGCCGATTGTCGGCATCGATCCCGGGCAGTTTCGCCTGGGTTATGGCGGCGGTTTCTTCGATCGCACGCTTGCGGCTATGCCCTTCAAACCGCTGGTCATCGGCGTCGGCTACGAAGTGCAGCGGATCGCCACCATCTACCCGCAGCCGCACGACATTCCGATGGACCGTGTGGTGACCGAGGCATTCAACACCTAGGCGAGTTCGGGGCCTAGGCGAGTTCAGGCTTCATTCCCACGGCCGTGCGATCGACGATTTCGCGCAAGGCAAAAGACGAATTGATCTTCGTCACATGCGGCATTGCCGACAGCCACTCCTTGTGGATACGTTCGTAGTCGACGAGATCCTTTGCCGCGATGCGCAGGATGTAGTCATATTCGCCCGACATCAAATGGCAGGACAGGACGTTCGGGCAGCGCTTTATCGCCGCCTCGAAATCCGACAACGTCTTCTCGAATTGCCCGGACAGCGATATATGCACGATCGCCGTCATCTGGTGCCCAAGTGCAGCATTGGAAAGCCGGGCATGATAGCCGCGGATGGTTCCGGATTTTTCCAGATTGTCCAGTCGCCGCGAACAGGCCGACTGCGACAGGCCAACCTTCTCGGCGAGCGCTGCGTTCGGTATCCGCCCGTCTTTCTGCAATGTCTCGAGAATGGCGATATCAATCCTGTCGAGCGGCATTTTTGCGGGTTCCTGCGACAATTCTAATGTTTTGCGCAACGATTATCGAACAGTGGCCTCTCAGGCAAGCGCATTCGCAAACACCTACCGAGCGATTCGTGGTTCACTATCTCTAGACAGGGAACAGCCCCAAAAAGGGGGCGGATCAGGAGAAAAAAATGCGCGTCGGTTGCCCCCGGGAAATCAAGAACCATGAATACCGCGTCGGCCTGACACCCGGTTCGGTCCGCGAATATGTCGCGCATGGCCATGAAGTGCTGGTCGAGACCGGCGCGGGCGCCGGCATCGGCGCCGACGACAACGCGTATCGTGCCGCCGGCGCCACGATTGCCAAGACGGCCGCCGACGTGTTTGCCAAGTCGGACATGATCGTGAAGGTCAAGGAGCCGCAGCCCAACGAATGGGTTCAGCTCCGCGACGGCCAGATCCTCTATACCTATCTGCATCTTGCTCCGGATCCGGAGCAGACCAAGGGCCTGCTGGCCTCCGGCGTGACCGCAATAGCTTACGAGACCGTCACCGACGAGCGCGGCGGCCTGCCGCTCCTAGCACCGATGTCGGAAGTCGCCGGCCGCCTGTCGATCCAGGCGGGCGCCACGGCGCTGCAAAAGGCCAATGGTGGCCGCGGTGTGCTACTTGGCGGCGTGCCCGGCGTGCTGCCCGGCAAGGTCACTGTGCTCGGCGGCGGCGTCGTCGGCCTGCATGCCGCACGGATGGCGGCCGGCCTTGGCGCCGACGTCACTATCATCGACCGCTCGATCCCGCGCCTGCGTCAGCTCGACGACATCTTTGGCGGCCGCGTCCACACCCGCTACTCGACCGTCGAGGCGCTGGAGGAAGAATGTTTTTCGGCTGACATCGTCGTCGGCGCCGTGCTGATCCCGGGGGCAGCAGCACCCAAGCTGGTGACGCGCGAAATGCTGTCGGGCATGAAGAAAGGCGCCGTGCTGGTCGACGTCGCCATCGACCAGGGCGGCTGTTTCGAGACCTCGCACGCCACGACCCATGCCGAGCCGACCTATGAGGTTGACGGCGTCATCCACTATTGCGTCGCCAACATGCCGGGTGCGGTGCCGGTCACCTCGGCCCACGCGCTCAACAATGCGACGCTGCATTATGGCCTGCAGCTCGCCGACAAGGGCCTCAAGGCGCTGGTAGACGACCACCATCTGCGCAACGGGCTGAACGTCCACAAGGGCAAGATCACGAATCGCGCAGTGGCCGAAGCGCTCGGTTACGAGCTGGTCGAGCCGAAGGCCGTTCTCGCCGCCTGAGCTGTCCGAATCTGCCTCTCCAGTGCCCGTCGGATTCGTCCGACGGGTTTTTTCTTATGTCGAAAAACTGAAAAGTGTCGAGGCGCGCGGAATGACCGGACAACAAAAAAGCGGAGCCAAAGCCCCGCTTCCTCGGTTGTCGAAAATTCCCGCCGGTTCATCCGCGGTCGGCAAATCGATCGACAGTCTCTTTCTACCGCCGGTATGCGACGGGAGTACGACAGCCCCAAGCCGGTGCAGCCTGTCCGGTTACCCGCGGTCGATCCGGCACTGATAGCAATTGTTGCGCGCCGAGCGGATGTGGACGTAAGCGATGTCGTCGCGTTCGAACAACGTCTCTGCCCGTGCGGCAATGGCGTCGGTCGGAATTACGCCGCCGCTGCCGTAAACGATGCGGTCGTCCTTGCCATAACCGCGCACGATGTAATCGCTGCTTTCGAGCATTTCGGGAAGCAACTCAACCTCGACAGCGCGTTCGCATTCTTCAGCATGAAGAAAGATCGGCCCGGTTTCGGCATAAGGCTGCAGCTCCGGAAAAGGCCGATACGCCAGAACAAGATAGGCCTCTCCTGTAGCAACGTTCTTCAGGCAGTGACGGCAAGGCACGCCGTCGCCGTCCGAAATCTGCCGCTCTGGCTTAAGGCCATAAGCATCCGCCCCGCCGCGCTGAAGTGCCCGGACGGCATCGGTTGGCAAGGCTTTGAATTTTAGCGTCATGGCATAATCTCCGGTGTTTCGACTGGAGATTATGCCTCCCATGCAGAGCTTCCCACCCGATTCCTGCCGAAACGGATCAATCCATCAGCGCGTCGAGACCACGAACCAGACCTTTGATCTGCTGTACCCGTCTGATGGCGAGCAGCGTGCCCGCCACATAAGGCGCCGCGGACGAACCAGCGTCGTGGCGGATGGTCAGCCGCTCGTCTGGCAGGCCGAACAGCGCCTCGCAGGACAGGATGTAGGACGGCAGGCGAAGCGCGTGCACTTGCACCCCCTCGCCTGCGCCGACCGCACCACCGCGTGTAGCGGGCACGCCAGAGACCTCGGAGACCGGCTTTGCCGTTGAGGCCTTGCGGATGTCGGCCAGCGCCTCAGCAAGCTCCCGTGCGGTACCGGAGGGCGCGTCGGGCTTCTTTGCACTGGCATAATCGATGACCTCGACATCCGGCACGTATTTTGCCGCCATAAGTGCAAACCGCTTCATCAGCGTGGCGGTGATGGAAAAGTTGCCGGCGGCAACGACGCCGACGCCTTTGGCGCGCGCCGCGGCGTCGATCTCGGCATAGTCGGCAGCACCCAGTCCCGACGTGCCGATCACCGTGTGCCGTCCCTTGTCGATGGCGAGCAGCACATGGTCTTTCACGACATGCGGCTTGGTGAAGTCGACCAGCACGTCCGACGGCGCCTCCAGCGCCTCGGCCAGCGTGGCCGAAACGGTGATACCATTAGCCGGCATGCCAACCAGCAGGCCGGAATCCTGCCCCGCGCCGCTGCGTGACACAGCCCCGGCCAGCGCCATGTCGCCTTGCGCTCCGATCGCCGGAACCAGCGCCTTGCCGACCCAGCCGGTCGCGCCGGCCATTACCACGCGTATTGCCATCGTGCGATCCTCCATCGGTTTTTAGACGATAGCGATATGGAAAGAGCCAAGCTCATTCAAGTCGGGTCCGCCTTTGAGTGTTGATCCAGAGACCCTGGGACGTGGCAACGACAAGCTGAAGCTTGGATGAACGGGCCTGAAAAAATCAAGGCCGCATGACGCTGGCCGCCCGCTCGGCAAAAGACATTGGATGTACGACCTCCTTTTTTTGCGCCACTGGCGTAAAGCCGAGTTTTTGATAGAGCGGCAGTGCCGCTGGGTGATCGAGGGTGCAGGTCTGCACGGTCACCCGCTTTGGCCCGTGCGACCAGGCTGCGGCGATCGCCGCACCGAGGAACCAGCGGCCGATGCCTTGCCCGGTCGCGTGCTCCATCATTCCGAAATAAGCGAGTTCGACTTCCTCCGGCAAATGCGGCTTGAGATCGAAGAAGCCGGCCGGCGCACCATCCAGATAAAGCACCCTGATATCGCGATCCTCGCGGTGGATGCCCGCCGCAAGCTCCTCATCGCTCAGCCTCAGCACATTGACCCAGTGCCATTTGCGGCCCACCCGATCCATCAAATAGCGGTAGAAATGCAGCGGAATGTCTTTGGTCTTGAGCAGCGCGATCTGGCGGTTGTACGGCAGCGGCGGCGAATAGGCAGGCGGCACATGCATTTCGAGAAACGTCACGGTGACGTCGATGTCTTCCAGCGATCCGTCTTCCATCACTGTCAGTCCTTGTCCGTCACGACGGGCGTGTCGGAAAGCCCGCCCCATTCGGTCCATGAACCGTCATAAAGCCTGTTATCGGCATGGCCAAGCGTCTCCAAAGCCAGCGTGATGGCTGCCGCGGTGACGCCCGACCCGCAGGAGGTGACGACCGGCTTCGACAGGTCGATGCCGGCGTCCTCGATCACTTTACGCAGCCTGTCCTTGGGCAACAATTCGCCGTTATCCGAAAGCGCCGAAAACGGCACGTTGTGCGCGCCCGGCATATGGCCGGAGCGGATGCCGGGGCGCGGCTCCGGCTCGGTGCCGGCAAAACGGCCAGGCGAGCGCGCGTCGGCGATCTGGCTTTCCCCCGTCTCGACGATCCGGCGCATGTCGGCAAGGCTGGCGACGCGGGCGGCATCGAAGTTGGCATAAAACACGCAAGGCGCGATCTTCGTCGGCTCCGCCGTCACCGGCCGTCCGGCGGCTTTCCAACGATCGAAGCCGCCGTCGAGTATATAGACCTGGAACACGCCCATGACGCGAAACAACCACCAGGCGCGCGGTGCAGAAAAGAACCCTGGCCCGTCGTAGACAACAATCGTGTCATCGGCCGAAATACCCATCGCGCCGACATATTGCGCGAAATGCTGCGGCGACGGCAGCGTATGCGGCAGAGCCGCGTCGGGGTCCGAAACCGCATCCTGGTCGAGGAAGCCGGCCCCTGGAATATGCGCTGCGTCATACTCGGCGCGCGCGTCACGCTTTTGCGCCGGCAGATACCAGGACGCGTCGACGATCGTCAGGCCGGGCTCGCCGAGCCGCTTCTGCAACCAATCGGCATCGATGGTGAAAGGACTGTCGTCGGCCATCTTTTCTCTCCTGTCCCGCCTGTCGCAGTCCTATATCAGGCTGGCGGCATAGGACCAAAGCGAATGCGGAAGCGCCGGTTCTCGCGGCCCTTCTTCTCGATCTTGCCGATATGGATCTCGCCGATTTCGCCGGTGCTCTTTACATGGGTGCCGCCGCAAGGCTGGCTGTCGATCGAAGCGTTCTCGCCGATGCAGACCAATCGGATCTTTCCCGTGCCGGCCGGAGGGCGCACATTCTTGGATTTCACCAGGCCCGGATTGGATGCCAGTTCCTCGTCGGAAATGAGCCGGGTGAAGATCGGGTGGTCGGCTCGCACCAGCTCCATCAGTCTGGCCGTCACGTCTTCCTTGGTAAAGCCGGCGTCCGGGATGTCGAAATCGATACGGCTGTCGTCCTCGGAAACCGCGGCGCCGGTGATCGGGAATGGACAGACGACGGTAAGCAGGTGGCAGGCAGAATGCATGCGCATCAGCAACTGCCGCTGCGGCCAGTCGATGGCGAGCCTTAGGCGCTCGCCCACCTTTGGAACTGTCTGCTCCGGCGCCGGCACATGGATGATCTCGTCCTTGGTTTCGCCGGTGATCGTAGCGGCAATCGCTATGCCGGTGCCGTCGGCGCGTTCGAGGCTGCCGGTGTCGCCTGGCTGCCCGCCCGATGTGGCGTAAAACACCGTCCGGTCCAGAATGATGCCGCCGCGATCGTTGACTGCGACGACGGTGGCGTCGGCCGTCCCCAGATAGGCGTCGTCACGAAATAACGCCTCGGTCTTGTGCGCCATCACGCAACCCTTTCGAACGGTACCGAAATCGTGCTCTGTTGCTCCATCCAGCCCGGCACCGGCAGCTTCTTTTCGCGCAGGAATTCAGGATTGAACAGCTTCGACTGGTAGCGCGTGCCGTAGTCGCAAAGCATGGTCACGATGGTGTGGCCGGGGCCTAGCTCGCGCGCCAGGCGAATGGCGCCGGCAATGTTGATGCCCGTCGAACCGCCAACGCAAAGCCCCTCCTCCTGGATCAGGTCGAATACGATCGGCAGCGCGTCCTCGTCGGGGATCTGGAAGGCAAAATCGGGTGTAAAGCCTTGGAGGTTGGCGGTGATCCGCCCCTGCCCGATGCCTTCGGTGATCGAACTGCCCTCGGATTTCAGCTCGCCGCTGGTGTAGAAGGAATAGAGCGCTGCCCCCAGCGGATCGGCCAGCGCGATCTTGACCTCGTTGTTTTTGGCCTTCAGCCCGAAACCGACGCCTGCCAGAGTGCCGCCGGAACCGACCGCCGACACGAAACCATCCACCTTGCCGTCGGTCTGGTTCCAGATTTCTTCGGCCGTGGTGCGGATATGGCCGTCACGGTTGGCGACATTGTCGAACTGGTTGGCCCAGATCGCGCCGTTCGGCTCGCTCTTCGCCATCTGCTCGGCCAGCCGGCCCGACAGCTTCACGTAGTTGTTCGGGTTCTTGTAAGGCACGGCGGGCACTTCGATCAGCTCGGCACCGAGCAGTTTGATCGTATCCTTCTTCTCCTGGCTCTGGGTGTCGGGAATGACGATCACCGTGCGGTAGCCGAGCGCCTTGGCAACCAGTGTCAATCCGATGCCGGTATTTCCAGCCGTCCCCTCGACGATGACGCCGCCGGGCCGCAGCAGCCCGCGCTGCTCCGCATCGCGGATGATAAACAGGCCGGCGCGGTCCTTTACCGACTGCCCGGGATTCATGAATTCGGCCTTCCCCAGGATCTCGCAGCCGGTTGCTTCCGAGGCCTTGTTGAGGCGGATCAGGGGCGTGTTGCCGATCACGTCGATCACAGAACGGGGCATGGAGATTCCTTTGTGGGTGCGGCGAAACCCTAGAAACCCGAAGCTTCGGTTTCAAGGCAAGAATTTGCCTGGTCCAGTCGCATTTCGCACACTGCAATTCCTGCAGCCAGGCGCGCCCGGCCGGTATTCATTTCAACCATGTACCGAAAAGCACTCTTTTCATTCGATTTCTTCACCGTTAGAGCACAAGCTAAGAAGAGCCGGCGGGGCGCAGCATGACACTCTATCGGGCCAATCCGAAGCATGGCGTCGCCTGGATTACGGGCGGCAGCAGCGGTATCGGCCGTTCGCTGACCAAGGATCTTGCCGCTCGGGGCTATGTCGTCGCGGTGACTGCGCCAGATGATCATCCGATCGATACGCTCATCGTCGAAACGGCGCAGATGGCGGGCCGTGTCGCGGCCTATCCTTGCGACGTGACCGACGAAAAACGTATGGCGAAGACGGTTGCAGCGATCGAGAAAGATCTCGGTCCGATCGTGTTGGCAGTGTTCAACGCTGGAAGCTATATCGCAACGCCGGGCGAGGATCTTGTGGCGCACAATTTCCGTCGGTCTTTCGAGGTCAATTATTTCGGCATCATCAATGGCCTGGTGCCCGTCATCGAACGCATGCGCGTACGCTCGCGCGGCCATGTCGTACTGATCGGTTCGGTCACCGCCTATTTCGGCTGGCCGACCACCGCCGCCTATGGCGGCACCAAGGCGGCAGTCAATATCCTGGCCGAGTCGCTGAAATACGATTTCGACAAGATGAACGTCCGCATCCAGGTGATTAATCCGGGCTTTGTCGACACGCGGCTGACCGAAAAGAACTTCCTGCCGATGCCGGGCTTGATGCCGGTCAATCTGGCCTCGCGCCGCATCGCGCAGGGCATCGAATACGGCGGCTTCGAAGTCACTTTCCCACGCCGCCTGAGCTGGACGCTGAAGCTGCTCAGGATGCTGCCGAGGCCGTTCTGCCGATGGGTGATCAGCACGGTCACCCGCTGGAATGCGCGGCCGCTGAATTTCGACCGCAAGCCACCGGTCGAGTAGGATCCAGGATGGAGCGACGATCATGTTTGCGGTCGCTGTGGCGCCACGTCATTGCCGGCGACGCGCTGTCGCCGTCGACCACGGCTTTCCTCGCGTAGCGGATCGTCGTGTGGATCGAGGCGGTGGTAAAGTGAACCAAAGGCCTCAAGCAAGAGGGGGGCCCCGGGGTACCGGCCGGGGGCCCTTTTAAAAGTTGTATAACAAAACCCCCATTGGCCGCATTCAACGCGGGAAAATTTTTTCGCCCCCCGGCCCGGCCCCTTGCCCCCCACCGGCGG
>NZ_JAMYTD010000019.1:0-121038 GCF_040322255.1 Mesorhizobium sp. M0166
GGGGGGGGGGGGTGGTGCCCTCGCCCATACCCCCCCCGGCGCCCGCCCCCCCCCCCCCCCCGCCCCCCCCCCAGCGGCGCGCCCCCACAGAGGGGGGTGTTCAAGCGCCTGCCGCCGCAAAATTCGCCTTCCGCGCAGCCACCTTCGGCAACGTCACCGTGACACTCGCGCCTGACCGCGGGCGCTCAGTTGACCGCCGCGCCGACTATCACGACCCGACGCTGCCGCCGCGCCATGCGCTGGTTGCCTTTGGCCTCTGGCTGCGCAAGTCGCTCGGCATCCATGCAATTGTCCATGTCGGCGCCCACGGCACGCTGGAATGGCTGCCCGGCAAGACCGTCGCGCTCAGCGAAAACTGCTTTCCCGAAATCGTCACCGGCGCCCTGCCCGTCATTTATCCGTTCATCGTCTCCAACCCCGGCGAGGCAGCACAAGCCAAGCGGCGCATTGCCGCCGTCACGCTTGGCCATCTGCCGCCGCCGCTGACCGGCGCCGGGCTGGACGAAAACCAGCACAGGCTTGAACGACTGGTCGACGAATATGCCCAGGCCGACGGGCTCGACCGCCGCCGCCGCGACCGCCTGGCCAAGCTGATCGTCGAGACGGCGGAAAAGACGGGCCTCGCCTCAGAGGCCGGCGTCGCCAGGACCGACGCAGCCGACGAGGCTTTGCGCCGCATCGACGCCTGGCTCTGCGATCTCAAGGATTTCGCCATCAAGGACGGCCTACACATTTACGGCCGCTCACCAGAAGGTGAAACCGATCCGTTGCGCCGGCAAAGCGCGGCAGCTGAAAAGGCCGCACTGCTTGCGGCTCTCGACGGCCGTCACGTCGCCGCCGGTCCGGCCGGTGCACCAGCGCGGGGCCGGCGCGATGTGCTGCCAACCGGCCGCAATTTGTTTACCGCCGACCCGCGCACCATGCCGACGCCGACCGCCTATGATCTGGGCAAGGTGGCAGCGGAAGAAGTCGTCCGCGCCTACATGCAATCGCATGGCGACTGGCCGCGCTCGCTGGTTATCGACCTCTGGGGCTCGGCCTCGCTGCGCACCGGCGGCGAGGAGATCGCGCAAGGCCTGGCGCTGATGGGCTGCCGGCCGCAATGGGATTCCGCCACCGGCCGCATCACCGGCATCGAGGTGCTGCCGCCGGCAACGCTCGGCCGTCCGCGCGTCGACGTCACCTGGCGCATATCAGGCCTGTTCCGCGACATGTTCCCGACCCAGATCGCGCTGATCGATGCCGCGGCCAACGCGGTCGCCGCCCGCGAAGAGGACGATTCGGAAAACCCGCTCGCGGCGAGAACCCGTGAAGACGGCAAGATCAGCCCGCGCATTTTCGGCACCTCACCGGGCACTTACGGCGCCGGCGTCGAGGATTTGTTGTCGAGCGGCGACTGGGCCGCGCGCGAAGAGATCGGCCGCACCTATCTCGCCGCCACCTCGCACGCCTATGGCGGCTCCGAGGGCGAAGGTGTCTCGGCGCCCGGCGCTTTTGAGGGCCGCATCGCTGAGGCCGACCTTCTGGTACATACCGGCGACGACCCCGGCCGCGACATCCTCGAAGGCTCGGCCGACGTCGCCTTCATCGGCGGCTTTTCGGCAGCACTTGCCGCGCTCGGCAAAAACGCCGATGTCATCGTGCTCGACACCACGGACCCGCAAAAGCCGAAGCCGCGCTCGGTTGGCGACGCCGTATCCCGGGTAGTTCGCGCCCGCGCGGTCAACCCGCGCTTCATTGCCGGCCAGATGCGGCACGGGCCGCGCGGTGCTTCGGAATTCGCCGAGACGGTCGACCGGCTTGTCGGCTTTGCCGAAACTACCCATGCCATATCGGGCACGCTGATCGAGGCCGTGCACGACGCCTATCTTGGCGACCCCTTGGTCCGCGCCTTCATCCTGCGCGAGAACCCGGCAGCGGCGAAGGTGATTGCCGAGCGTTTCCTCTCGGCCCGGCGGCGCGGGCTCTGGCACCCCCTGCGCAATTCGATCGATGACGATCTCGCCGCACTGATTGCCGAAGCCCAGGCGCTTGGAGTGGCGGCATGAACGCCTTCTCCCGACGCGGCGCCTGCCCTGCTTTGTCCGCGCCGATGCAGACCGGCGACGGGCTGCTGGTGCGGCTCAATCCGGTCGCTGGAGGATTGTCGCCAAAGTCGTTGATCGGACTCGGCGAATCCGCCCTGCGGCATGGCAACGGCATCATGGAAGTGACCGCGCGTGGCAGCCTGCAGATACGCGGCCTGACGGCGGAGAGCGCGCGGCTGCTGGCGATGGAGGTCGATGCGCTCGGCATCGCGGTGCGCACCGGCGTGCCGGTCGAGACCGGCCCGCTGGCCGGGCTGGATCCCCAGGAGATCGCCGACCCGCGTCCGCTGGCTGAGCGTATTCGTGCTGCGATTGGAGAAGCCGGGCTGGCGCAGCGCCTCGGTCCGAAGGTTTCGGTGGTTGTCGATGGCGGCGGGCAGTTGGCCATGCATGCGGTGACGGCCGATGTGAGGCTGGCTGCGATGCGGACCGGTGCGCGAACGCAGTGGCAGGTGGCTGTCACTGACGACGGTCAGACTGCGATGCTACTCGTTATGGCCGAGCAAGATGCGGCTTGTGACATCGCCATCGCCATTCTCAGGATGATTGCCGAAAAGGGCCGCGATGCTCATGCGCGGGATTTGACGGAGAGGCAGCTGAGATCTCTGGCAAGCTGGCGTTCCTTCGCACCCCCCTCTGTCCTGCCGGACATCTCCCCCGCAAGGGGGGAGATTGCGCCCTCATCTCGGTTTTCGCCAATTTCTGCCGAGGAAGAGCTGGCGGTGAAGTTGCCGATCTCCCCCCTTGCGGGGGAGATGTCCGGCAGGACAGAGGGGGGTGTGCAGGATCGCCTGCCCCTTAAACTGTCCGAGTCAACGCCTTCGCCGATTGGCCTCTTCCCTCTCAACGGCAGCGCAATCGCCCTCGGCATCGGCCTCCCTTTCGGCAGTATGCCAGCGCAAAAGCTCATCGGCCTGACGCAATACGCCCTCACCCTCGGCGTCACCGAAATCCGCCTGGCGCCAGGTCGCGCGCTGCTTTTGCTTGGCCTCTCCCAAGCCGCATGTCTTTCACTCCAGAAAACCGCCGCAACCGTCGGCTTTGTCACCGACGCAGCTGATCCGCGCACCAGGATCGCCGCCTGCCCCGGCGCACCCGCCTGCGCCTCCGGCCGGATCGCCACCCGCGACATCGCCGAGATCATCGCTACAGAAAACCGCGACCTCCTCGATTCCTCGCTCACATTGCACATCTCCGGCTGTGCCAAGGGCTGCGCCCGTCCCGGCCCGGCGGCGCTGACCCTGGTCGGCGGCGAAAACGGAGCCGGACTTGTCGTGGACGGGACGGCAAAGGCATTGCCCGCCGGATACAGGCCGGGCTACGACGCTGCGCACGGCATCGGCCGCATTGCAGCGGCGATCCGCAGCGCACGACATCCCGGCGAAACTGCTGCTGCTTGCCTCGCAAGGCTCGGCGCGGCCGGCATCACCGAAATCTACCGACAGGAATGAGCATGCCCGCCCAGAACGCCTACGACTACATCCATGATGGCACGGCGATCTACGAGCGCTCCTTCGCCATTATCCGCGCCGAGGCCGACCTGTCGCGCTTTTCCGAAGCCGAGGCCGACGTCGCTATCCGCATGATCCACGCCTGCGGCCAGGTCGAGGCTGCGCGGCATTTCGTTTTCTCGCGCGATTTCATTGCCGCTGCGCGCACGGCGCTGGGCGCCGGCGCGCCGATCTTCTGCGACGCGCAGATGGTCTCGCATGGCGTCACGCGCGCCCGGCTTCCGGCCGGCAACGAGGTGATCTGTACGCTGCGCGATCCGCGGACCGCCGACATCGCGAAAAAGATCGGCAACACCCGCTCGGCCGCGGCGATCGACCTGTGGGGCGAGCGCGTGGCCGGTTCGGTCGTCGCCATCGGCAATGCGCCGACAGCCCTTTTCTATTTGCTGGAAAAGCTGCGCGACGGCGCGCCAAGGCCGGCGGCGATCATCGGCATGCCGGTCGGGTTTGTCGGTGCCGCCGAATCGAAGGATGCGCTGGCCGAAAATTCCTATGGCGTGCCTTACGCCATCGTGCGCGGTCGGCTGGGCGGCAGCGCCATGACCGCCGCCGCACTCAACGCTTTGGCGAGGCCGGGCCTATGAATGCGATCGCAAAAGGTCGGCTGGTCGGCGTCGGCACCGGTCCTGGCGACCCGGAACTTTTGACGCTGAAGGCAGTGCGTGCTCTGGCCGAGGCCGATGTTGTTGCGCATTTCGCTAAGCGCGGCAACAACAGCAACGCCCGGGCCATCGTCGAAACCCATTTTCGCCCCGATTTGATTGAACTGCCGCTGCTCTATCCAGTGACGACCGAAATCGACAAGGATCACAGCGATTACCGCTCGCAGATAACCAATTTCTATGAGCAATCGGCCGAAAAGCTTGCCGAGCACCTCAGCGCCGGCAGGATGGTCGCGGTACTCTCGGAGGGCGACCCGCTTTTCTACGGCTCCTATATGCATCTGCATGTCAGGCTGGCGCACCGCTTTCCGACCGAGGTCATTCCCGGCGTTACCGCCATGTCCGGCTGCTGGTCGGCGACCGGCCTGCCGATCGTCCAGGGCGACGATGTGCTGACGGTGCTGCCGGGCACCATGAGCGAATTCGAGCTGACGCGCCGCCTTGCCGACACCGATGCCGCGGTGATCATGAAAGTCGGGCGCAACCTGCCCAAGATCAGGCGTGCGCTGGAGGCAACCGACAAGCTGGCGCGGGCAATCTATGTCGAGCGCGGCACCATGCCGGGCGGTGTCTCGATGCGGCTTGCCGACAAAAAAGACGACCAGGCGCCCTATTTCGCCATCGTGCTGGTGGCCGGCTGGTCGGGCCGGCCAAATGCATTGAGAGCCGAAGCATGAGCGGCCGCCTGACCGTCATCGGCCTCGGGCCAGGCAATGCCGACCAGGTGACGCCGGAAGCCAGCCGCGCCGTTGCCGAGGCGAAATTCTTCTACGGCTACCAGCCTTATCTTGACCGGCTCGACCTGCGCGCGGACCAGACCCGCATCGCCTCCGACAATCGCGAGGAACTCGCCCGCTCCAGGGACGCGCTGATGAAGGCTGCGGAGGGCCACGATGTCGCCGTCGTGTCGGGCGGCGATCCCGGCGTCTTCGCCATGGCGGCGGCTGTCTGCGAGGCGATCGAGGCTGGCCCGCCCGAATGGCGCGCGGTCGACATCGCTATCGTGCCTGGCATCACCGCCATGCTCGCCGTCGCCGCCCGCATTGGCGCGCCGCTCGGCCATGATTTCTGCGCCATCTCGCTGTCCGACAATCTGAAGCCGTGGGACCTGATCGAGCTGCGCCTGCTGGCGGCAGCCGGCGCCGGCTTCGTCATCGCGCTCTATAACCCGATCAGCAAGGCGCGCCCATGGCAGCTAGGCCGCGCCTTCGAATGCCTTGCTGCGATCCTGCCCGGCACCACGCCGGTGATCTTCGGCCGTGCCGCCGGCCGTCCCGACGAGCGCATCGAGGTTTGTCTACTGGCCGACGCCGATGCCGCGAAGGCCGACATGGCGACCTGCATCATCATCGGCTCGCCGGAAACCAGGATCATCAAGCGGGGTGACAAGGCCGCCCTGGTCTACACGCCGCGTTCGGCAGCGGGCCCAAGAACATGACCGACCAGAAAATGATCGACCATCGCGGCAAGTGCATCGACGGTCTCGGCCGACGCGACGTCCGGCAGCGCCGGCCTGCGGATCATGACCACCTCGATTCCCAGCGCTCGCGCTGCCGCGATCTTGCCGTAGGTCGCCTCGCCGCCGCTGTTTTTGGAAACAACGACATCGATGTGGCGTTGCAGAAGCAGTGCATGTTCGTCGACTTCCCGGAATGGCCCGCGCGCCAAGAGATAGGTCGCGTCGGGCACAGCGAGCCTGGGCTCGACCGGGTCGACACTGCGGATGAGATAATGATGCTGGGGAGCTGCCTCGAAGGCAGCGACCTCCTGCCGCCCGAGCGCCAGGAACACGCAGCGCGGCACCGATCCCAGAGCCGTCACCGCGCTGGCAACACTATCGACCAACATCCAGTGATCACCCTCGACCGCCTCCCATCCGGGGCGCCTGAGCGCAACGATAGGCACGCCGGTCATGCGCGCTGCTTCCGCCGCATTGGCGGAGATTTGCGCCGCATAGGGATGCGTGGCGTCGATCAGCAGGTCGATCTGGTTCTGGCGGAGATACCCCGCCAGCCCGCCGGCACCGCCGAAGCCCCCGGCCCGTACCGGCACCCCTTGCGCGGCCGGGCTTTCGGTGCGGCCGGCCAGCGACAGCATGACCGAAATATCCGCGCGCGCGGCCACCTTTCCGGCCAGTTGCCGGGCTTCGGTGGTTCCGCCGAGGATCAGAATGCGGTGGGTCATCATGCCTGCTGAAGGTCCGCGCGGCGCCAAGCTCACCTCAAAGTGGCTCACGATCATCGGCATCGGCGAGGACGGTGTAGCGGGTCTCGGCGACGAGGCCAAGCGGTTGATCGCGGAGGCCGAATTCGTCTTCGGCGGCAAGCGCCACCTTGCCCTCGTCGCGTCGCTCGCCAAAGGTGAAGCGTGCACCTGGCCGACGCCTTTCGATGCCGAGCTGCGCGACGTGCTGGCGCTCTCCGGCAGGCGCGTCTGCGTGCTGGCCTCTGGCGATCCCTTCCACCACGGAGTCGGCGTCACCCTCGCCCGCAAGGTCGCGGCGGAGGATATGCGGGTGATCCCCGCGCCCTCGGCCTTCTCGCTGGCCGCCTCACGCCTTGGCTGGGCGCTGCAGGACGTCGAGACCATTTCGCTGCATGGTCGCTCGCTCGACCTGATCCGGCCGTTGCTGCATCCTTGCACCCGCATTCTCGCGCTGACCTCGGACAGCGATGCGCCGGGAGCGATTGCCAGTCTGTTGACAGAGCTCGGCTTCGGCGCCTCGCGGCTGACGGTTCTGGAGGCGCTTGGCGGCCCGAACGAAAGGCTGCGCTCGGCGAGCGCCGGCACCTTCGACCTCGCAAAGATCAATCCGCTCAACGTGCTCGCGATCGAAGTTGATTCGACTCTGCAAGCACGCATCCTGCCGCTGACAGCGGGACTTGCCGATCATTTGTTCGAGCATGACGGCCAGATCACCAAGCGCGAAGTACGCGCCGTCACCCTGTCCGCTCTCGCGCCAAGGCGCGGCGAACTGCTATGGGACATCGGCGCCGGCTCCGGCTCCATCGGCATCGAATGGATGCTGGCGCATCCGTCGATGCGCGCCATCGCCGTCGAAGCCGATCCGGCCCGCGCCGCGCGCATCCGACGCAACGCCGGGGCCTGCGGCGTTCCCGGTCTCACCGTCGTCGAAGGTTCGGCACCGCAAGCGCTTGCCGGCCTGGAAACGCCGACGGCGATTTTTATCGGCGGCGGCGGCGGCGATGCCGGCGTGCTGGAAAGAGCCCTCGGTGCCTTACCTGCCGGCGGCCGCCTCGTCGCCAACGCGGTGACGCTGGAGATGGAGGCGCTGTTGCTTTCCCGTCACGCTGCGCTCGGCGGTGAACTCAACCGCATCGCTGTATCCCGTGCTTCGCGGGTCGGTTCGATGCAGGCCTGGCGGCCAGCTATGCCGGTTACCCAATGGAGCTGGGTCAAACCATGATGGTCGCGGGCATCGGCAGCCGCAAAGGCGTCAGCGCAACGGACGTGCTTGCCGCGGTAGAAACCGCGCTGGAGGCGCACGGGCTTGCCTTGCCCGCGCTTTCGGCCCTCGCGACCGCGTCTCTCAAGCAGGATGAAGCGGCAATCTTCGCCGCCGGACGCGAACTCCGCCTTCCGGTAATCGTTGTCGAGCAGGACGAACTCAAAGCTGCATCTACGACCAGCCACTCCGACCTATCGCAGGAGCACGCCGGCACCCCGTCGGTTTCCGAAGCCTCGGCGCTTGCCGCCGCCGGCAAAGGCGCAAAACTGCTCGGGCCGCGCACCGTGCTCGGTGCTGTCACCTGCGCCATCGCCATCAGCGGAGATGCGCCATGACCGTCCATTTCATCGGCGCCGGTCCGGGTGCCGCCGACCTGATCACCTTGCGCGGCAGCCGCCTGCTCGGCAGTTGTCCCGTCTGCCTCTATGCGGGATCGATCGTTGCGCCGGAGCTGTTGCAGCACTGCGCGCCCGGAACGAGGTTGATCGACACCGCACCGATGTCGCTCGACGAGATCGAGGCAGAATATCTGGCCGCCCACGCGGCCGGCCATGACGTCGCCCGCCTGCATTCCGGCGATCTTTCGGTCTGGAGCGCCGTTGCCGAGCAGATCCGCCGGTTGGAAAAGCACGGCATCCCTTACACGCTGACGCCTGGAGTGCCGTCTTTCGCCGCTGCGGCGGCAGCGCTGCGCCGCGAGCTGACCATTCCAGAAGTCGCGCAAAGCCTGGTGCTGACCCGCATCTCCGGCCGCGCCTCGAAAATGCCTCCCGGCGAAACCCTGGCCGGCTTCGGCCGCACCGGCGCCACGCTCGCCATCCACCTCGCCATCCATGCCGTCGACCGCGTCGTCGCCGAGCTGACGCCGCATTACGGCGCCGACTGCCCGGTCGCGGTCGTTTTCCGCGCCTCCTGGCCGGACGAGCGCGTGCTGACCGGCACGCTGGCGACAATTGAAGTGCAATTGGCCGCCGATCCGATGGAGCGCACGGCAATCATCTTCGTCGGCCGCTCGCTGGCGGCGGAAGGCTTTGGCGAAAGTTCACTGTATGACGCGCACTACCAGCGGCGCTTTCGCGGACGGGACGGATTGTGAGCGGCAGCAATAGAAACACTACGGTCGAGCAGGCGCTCACCCGGCTGAACTTCAAGCCGCGCCAGCTTGAGCCCGGGCATGTCTGGCTGGCTGGCGCGGGCCCTGGCGATCCCGGCTGCCTGACGCTGGAAGTGCTGGCCGCCCTCGGACAGTGCGACGCGCTGGTCTATGACGCGCTGGTCTCGCCGGAAGTCGTCGCCGTCGCCGAGGGCGCGCAACTGTTCTATGCCGGCAAGCGCGGTGGCAAGCCCTCGATGAAGCAGGACGACATCACCGCCTTGCTGGTCCGGCTGGCGCGCGCGGGCCGGCGCGTCGTCAGGCTGAAGGGCGGCGACCCCTATATTTTCGGGCGTGGCGGCGAAGAGGCGCTGGCGCTGGCCGGGGAAACTATCCCGTTCCGCATCCTGCCCGGCCTGACGTCCGGCCTCAGCGCGCTGGCCGCGACCGGCATTCCCGGCACCATGCGCGGCATCAACAAGGCGCTGATCCTGGCGACCGGCCATGCCGCCGGCACCGATGACGATCTCGACTGGGCGGCCATCGCCCGTACCGGCCAGCCGGTGGTCATCTATATGGGTATGGCCAACCTGTCGCTGATCGCCGCTTCGCTGCTCGAGGGCGGCCTGCCATCTTCGACACCCGCCGCGGTCATCGTTGCCGCGACGACGCCGCAGGAGCGTATCGTCGTCGCCACGCTCGCCACAATTGCCGAGGAAGCGGCGGCAGCCGGCTTGACCTCGCCGGCGTTGATCGTCGTCGGCGGCATCGTCGGGATGCGCGCGGCACTGGCGGGTGAGCCATGACCCGCGCCATCATCATCGGCGCGCCGCGCTCGGGCTCGGGCAAGACCAGCGTCACCATCGGCATCTTGCGCGCGCTCGCCCGGCGCGGGCTGAAAGTGCGCGGTGCCAAATCCGGCCCGGACTATATCGATCCCGGCTTTCACACCGCCGCCACTGGCCTGTCCGGCATCAATCTCGACAGCTGGGCAATGCCACCCGCCCTGCTCAACGCACTGGCCGGCGAAGCGACCGAAGATGCCGATTTTATCTTGCTCGAAAGCGCCATGGGCCTGTTCGACGGGATTCCGGCTGCTCCAGGTCGTTCCGGTTCGGCTGCCGATCTCGCCCGGCTCTACGGCCTGCCAGTGCTGCTTGTACTCGATGTCTCCGGCCAGTCGACCACGGCAGCGGCCGTCGCCAAGGGTTTTGCCACCTATGACCCGGATGTACGCATGGCGGGGGTCGTGCTCAACCGGCTGGGCAGCGAGCGCCACCGCCGGCTATGCGGCGATGCCATCGAAGCACTCGGCTTGCCTGTCGTCGGCGCCATCCTGCGCGATCCCTCGCTCAACCTGCCCGAGCGCCATCTCGGCCTCGTCCAGGCCGGCGAATATGAGAATCTGATGGCGCATCTCGACCGGCTGGCCGACATGGTCGAGCGCTCGCTCGACCTCGACGCGATTATGGCGCTGGCGGCGCCATTCACGCCGGCGCCGGGCAATTTCGGCGACGCGCTGCCGCCGCCCGGCCAGCGCATTGCACTCGCCGAGGACGCCGCCTTCACCTTCCTCTATCCGCATGTCGCCATGCATTGGCGCAAGGCCGGCGCCGAGATCGTTCCGTTCTCGCCGCTCGCCGATGAGGCGCCTGGCGACAATTGCGATGTCTGCTGGCTGCCCGGCGGCTATCCCGAGCTTCATGCAGGCCGCCTCGCGGCCGCGGCGAATTTCAGGGCCGGCATGGCGCGGTTCGCCGCCACGCGGTCGGTGCATGGTGAGTGCGGTGGCTTTATGGTGCTCGGCGAGGCACTCGAGGACGCGTCGGGCGAGACGCATCGGATGCTTGGCCTCCTCGGCCATTCGACCAGCTTCGCCAAGCGCAAGATGAATCTCGGCTACCGCGAGGCGCGGCTGCGGTCCGGCTGTCCGCTCGGCGGCCAAGGCACCCTGATCCGCGGCCATGAATTCCACTACGCGCAGATGATTGCGACCGGCAATGACGAGCCGCTGGCCGATCTCGCCGACGGACAAGGCAATCCGCTCGGCGCCTCTGGCTACCGGCGCGAAAATGTCAGCGGCACCTTCTTCCATGCCATTGCGAGGGGCGAGAGCATGATCCCGAAAAGTGGTAGCCGGTTTTCGGAATAGATCATGCTCAAACTCCAGATCCCCTCGCAACAGCAAATTCTCGATGATATCGCGCTTTGCCTCGTCTTCTTCACCCGGCTGCCGCTGCCGAGAGCCGACTTCCGTGGCCGCAGCCTTGCCGCTGCGATCTGGGCAGCACCCGTTGCCGGTCTCGCCGTCGCTCTGGCCGGTGCGCTGGTCTACGCCGTCGGCACAGGGCTCGGCCTTGCCGCTGGCCCTGCTGCAGCGTTGACCCTTGCCGCAATCTTGCTTGCCACCGGCTGCCTGCATGAGGACGGGCTTTCGGACGTCGCCGACGGCTTTGGCGGCGGAAAGACGCGCGACAGGAAACTGGAGATCATGCGCGACAGCCGCATCGGTGCCTACGGTGCCTGCGCGCTCGGCATCTCGCTGCTGATCCGCTGGAGCGTGCTCTCTGGATTCGCCGGCCCGGCTCATGTCCTCTGGGCCCTCATTGCCGCACAAGCGGCTTCGCGCGGCCTGCCCGGCGCCTTCATGCACCTGCTGCCGCCGGCTCGCAGCGACGGCCTCTCGGTTGATGCAGGCGCAGTCACGGCCGAAACCGCCGGTATCGGTGCCGTACTCGGTGCGATCGCGCTGCTGGCGCTTGGGTTCGGCGCCGCCGTTTTCGCCCTCATCCTGCTTGCGATTTTGTTTGCCGCCTTCCGCACGCTTTGCCTCAACCAGATCGGCGGCCAGACCGGCGACACCGTCGGTGCCCTTCAGCAGCTGGGCGAGATCGCGATCCTGCTCGTCGCTTCCGTTTCCCTTTCTTGACTCTGTTTCGGAGATTTTGCCCCCATGCCTTTCAAATCACTCGATGAACTGCGCGCCGCCTGCCTCGACCTGCCCAGTGGCAGCGACGCCGCGGCCATTGCCGTCGCCCGCCGCCAGGACACGCTGACCAAGCCGCAAGGCAGCCTCGGCCGGCTGGAGGCAACAGCCGCCTGGCTGGCGCGCTGGCAGGGCCGCGACATGCCAAAGCTCGACCGCGTCAAGGTCTTCGTCTTCGCCGGCAACCACGGCGTCACCGCGCAAGGCGTGTCGGCCTTCCCCTCGGAGGTCACCGTGCAGATGGTGGCGAATTTCGCCGGCGGCGGCGCTGCCATCAACCAGCTTGCCCGCATCGCCGGCGCGGAGCTGGACGTCATCCCGCTCGACCTCGACCGTCCGACCGGCGACTTCACGCAAGAGCCGGCGATGGACGACGAGGCCTTCCTCACCGCCGTCTCGGCAGGCTACGACGCGATCAGCAGGGATCTCGACCTAGTCTGTTTCGGCGAAATGGGTATCGGGAACACCACGCCGGCGGCAGCCATCTCGACCGCGCTGTTCGGCGGCGGCGCGGAAAGATGGACTGGGCGCGGCACCGGCGTCGACGACGCCGGCCTCGTGCGCAAGATCGTCGCCATCGAGGCCGGCCTGAAGCGCCACGCCCCGGCGCTGGCCGATCCCCTGAAGATAGCGGCAGCCCTCGGTGGGCGCGAGCTCGCCGCAATACTTGGCGCGACGCTGGCCGCGCGCCATCTCGGCGTGCCGGTGCTGCTCGACGGCTTCGTCTGCACCGCCGCCGCGGCACCCTTGGCCGGGCTGCATCCCGCCGGCCTTGCCCACACCATGGCCGCTCACGTCTCGGCCGAGTCCGGCCACCGCCGCCTGTTGGAGGCGCTCGGCCTGCCGCCGCTGCTCGATCTCGGCATGCGGCTCGGCGAAGGCTCCGGCGCCTGCCTCGCGGTCAACATCGTCCGCTCGGCATTGGAGTGCCATGCCCGCATGGCAAGCTTTGCGGAGGCGGGGGTTTCGGAGAAGTAAGCGCTCGCAAAGTTCGGGCTGCGTCGATGAACCAACCTTCACAAATTTTCGGAGACCCCAAACAGGGGCTTCGCGATATTCTTGCTCGGATTATCGGAGATTTCGACAGCAAGAGCGGAGCTTTTGCCGGGCTGAAATACAATTCGCCGTGGATAGTGGCCACGGAGGATTGGGCAGAGCGATCAGGCCATACGGTCGAAGAGCTGTGCGAGATGATTTCTCGATGGCGGATTTCAGTCCGCTCTGGGAATCCGACGAATCCGCGAATCGTCCAGATTTTTGAAGATCTTCGCAATGCCGCAGAAGAATGGCGAGCAGAAACCGGCTATTACGATCCGCCAACCCATCTAACTCCAGAAATGACGAAATTCCCTAATCGCAAAGAACTGAAAGCCCATACCCTGAAGGCATGGAGTTCTTTGGGATTGGCGAGGCAATGGCATAACTACAATGCCAGGGACCTTGGTTTCTGCGGAATTTTTGAGGACAGATTTGGTCACAATGTTACAGTCAGAATGACCTTCAAGCTTGGATATGGTGGGGCGATTCAGCTGAATTTTCACTTTCCTTACTACGCAGACGATGAACCTACATTCTTTGAACTGGGCGGTCTCTCGGGCGAGGCGCTATTCCATGCACTTCGACTGCCCAGGCATCCTGAACTCGAATGGATCGCTGGCAAAAGCAAAACGAGTTTCGAAGCTGTCGATGGCGTCCTCGCCATAACGCGGGCGATCCTCAGCTATCTGCGGCCAACTATCCAATAAAGGCCGAATGAGTGCAGCCACCGGGTGGCAGCGAAACATCCCGCTTTCAGGGTCTTTTCCACCAAGTCTTTGAAGAATTTGGTGGGTGCGCACAGGATTGAACTGTGGACCCGCTGATTAAGAGTCAGCTGCTCTACCAACTGAGCTACGCACCCACTCGGCCGGAAAAACCGGCGTTGGCGGGCATATAGCCGCCGACATCCGCCATGTCCAGCCCCGTGGGATTCATTTCCCGACAAATCGCCGAAGTGCCGCGCCCGTCAAACAAAAAGCCTGCCTTCCGCCACCTTGACTGCATGGCCGCCGATGCGGGCGGCCGCCAGTTTGCCACCTTCGACATTCAGTTCGAGGCGAATGCGCGAAGGCCGGCCCATCTCCAGCCCCTGCTCGATCCACAGTTGTGAAACGCCGTCGGTCGGGCCGTCGAAATGCATGATCGCGCCGGCGAACGCGGCCGCCGCCGAGCCGGTCGCCGGGTCTTCGTAGGACGGATTGCCGGGCACCATCATGCGGACATGGAAGGCACTGTCGTGGTGCACCGTCTCGCGGCAATAGATGTAGGGGCTGGCGAAGGCCCATTCGCTTTTGCGCGGTGCCAGTTCCGACCACGCTTGGTTGTCCAGCCTGATCCGGGCAGCCGCCTCCAGGTTGGCGACGGGGATGGTCACGTAAGGCACTCCAGCCGACCAGAATGAAACGCGGTGGTTCTCGAAGCCGATCTCGTGCGGCCCAAGGCCAAGGGCCGCGCCGATCGCCTCGGGATCGGCCGACAATTCCAGCTGCGCCGGCAGTTTCGCCAGGTCGAACTCGGCAAAGGTCGAACCATCGTGCTTGCTGACAGCGCAGCGCACCGGGCCGATATTCTCCTCCAGCACGAAGATGCCGGCGGCCTCTCCCGCCATTTCGGCGAGCGCTATCGCGGCGCCGACGGTTGGGTGGCCGGCGAACGGCATTTCATAGTCGGGCGTGAAGATACGGATGCGGGCCCGGTGCTTCGGGTTGTCCGGCGGCAGCACGAAGACGGTTTCGGACAGGTTGAACTCGCGCGCCACCGCCTGCATCGCCGCAACGTCCAGCCCGTCACAGTCGAGCACCACGGCCAGCGGATTGCCGGCCAGCCGGTTGGTGGTGAATACGTCGTAAAGCAAGTAATTCCGCGGCTGCATCTCAGTAAGTCCTCTGCCTCATTCCCAACATGAGCGAAATTTAATTTGAATTTTGAATCATTAAGCCTGATTTGTGCACTGATGGGATATCACTGAACATAGGGGTCCGGCGTGGACCAGATTGTCAATCTGCCAAAGACGGAATCCGCTTCCGCCATCGAGACGGCGCTCGGGCTCGACCACCAGGGCCTGAAGACAAAACGCCGTCGCGGTTGGCTTTACGCAGTGTTCGCACTGCTTGCCGTCGCAGCGAGTGTCGTCGGCTACCAGTGGTATGCGGGCTCGCCCGCCAAGATCGAGTATACCACGACACTGGCCGCCATGGCCGACCTTACCGTCGCGGTCTCGGCTACCGGCACGCTGCAGCCCCTCACCCAGGTCGATATTTCCAGCGAACTCTCCGGCGTCGTCCGCTCGGTCTCGGTCAACGAGAATCAGCTGGTGAAGAAGGGCGATGTGCTGGCCGCGCTCGACACCGCCAAGCTGGAGGTGCAGATCGAGCGCGCCCAGGCCTCCGCCAAGGCAGCGGCGGCGAGTGTCGAGGACGCCACCGTGACCCTGGCCGAAAACGAAAAGGCGCTGGTGCGCGCCGCGCAACTGACCAAGCGCGGCATGGCGACGGACCAATCGCTTGAAGCCGCAACCGCCACGCGCGACCGCTCGAAGGCAGCGCTCGATATCGCCAAAGCCAACCTCGCCATGGCCAATGCCGATCTCAAGGCGCAGCAGACGGATCTTGCCAAGAGCACCATCTACGCTCCGATCGACGGCATCATACTGACGCGCTCGGTCGATCCAGGCCAGACGGTCGCCTCCTCGCTGCAGGCGCCGGTGCTGTTCGTCATCGCCGCGGATCTGAAGAACATGGAGCTGAAGGCTGCAGTCGACGAGGCCGACATCGGCGCCGTCAAACCTGGCCAGCATGCGCGCTTCACCGTCGACGCTTTTCCTGAACGGCCATTCGACGCCGAGATCCGGGACATTTCCTATGCCTCGGTCACCACCGACGGCGTCGTCACTTACGATGCAAGGCTGGATGTCGACAATAGCGAGCTTCTGTTACGGCCCGGCATGACTGCCACCGTCTCGGTCGTCACCAAGCAGGCCAAGAACGTGCTCACGGTGCCATCGATCGCCTTCCGCTACCGGCCGGCGCAGACGGCGGAGCGCGGCTGGAGCCTCACCGACCTGTTCACCGGCCGCATGGGACGCCCCGGCGGCAACCGCCAGCGCCAGGCGGCGACGAAGCCCACCGACGGCTCGCGCACGCTCTACGTGCTGGAGAATGGCCGGCCGCATCCGGTCAACGTCAGGGTCGGCTCGACAGACGGCGAACTGACCGAGATCGTCTCCGGCCTGGAGGAAGGCGCACAAGTCATTACCGCCTCGCAGCAGCGGAGCTGATCGTGGCATCGGGCGCGACCCTCATCGGCTTCGACAAGGTCTGGAAAAGCTATGGCCAGGGCGAGGCCCGGGTGCATGCGCTGGCCGGCGTCGACCTCGCCATCAGGCGCGGCGAATTCGTCGCCATCATGGGCCCGTCCGGTTCGGGCAAATCGACGGCCATGAACATCATTGGCTGCCTCGACACGCCGACGGCCGGGACCTACAGCTTCGAAGGCATCGACGCCGGCCGTCTCGACCGCAACCGCCGCGCCCTGCTGCGCAACCTCTATGTCGGCTTCGTCTTCCAGGGCTATAATCTCTTGCCGCGCACCACGGCCGCCGAGAATGTAGAACTGCCGCTGATCTATCGCGGCGTCGGTGCCCGCGAGCGTCGCAGCCTTGCCATGCAGGCACTTGCCGAGGTCGGCCTTGTCGGCCGCGAGCATCATACGGCGGCCGAGCTGTCCGGCGGCCAGCAGCAGCGCGTGGCGATCGCCCGCGCCATCGTCACCAGGCCGATGCTGCTCGTCGCGGACGAGCCGACCGGCAATCTCGACACCGCCCGCACGCACGAGATCATGGAACTCCTAACGCAGCTGAACAGTGAGCTCGGCCTGACCATCGCTATGGTCACGCACGAAGCCGATGTTGCCGGCTATGCGCAGCGCACGATCCGTTTCCTCGATGGCCATGTCGCCTCCGACACAGCCAGTCTCGAGATGGCCTAGCCATGATCTGGGAAACCGTCCGCCTCTCGCTACGCTCCATCCGCCGCAACGTGCTGCGCTCGTTCCTGACGTTGCTCGGCATCGTCATCGGCGTCGCCGCCGTCATCGCCATGCTGACCATCGGCTCGGGCACCACCGAAAAGGTTAAGTCCGATATTTCCAAGCTCGGCAGCAATCTCCTCGTCATCCGTTCCGGCCGTCCGGCCGGGCCTGGCGGACCTGGAGGGCTCGATCAGGTCGTCCGACCGCTCGGCGACAAGGACCTCGCAGCGCTTGTCGCGCATCTGGATGGCGCGCGCGCCATCTCACCGGCGTCGCAAAAGCAGGTGCGCGTCATTTTCGGCACCGAAAGCCTGACTTCGGGCGTCACCGGAACCGACAGCGCCTATCTCGATGCCCGCGACTGGAAGCTGGTTTCGGGCCGCCCGTTCAGCGATTCGGAAACCCGCTCGGGTACCGGCGTCTGCCTCATCGGCGAAACGGTGCGCCAGCAGTTCTTCGGCGCCGGCGACCCCGAAGGCGAGATCATCCGCGTAAACCGCACTTCCTGCAAGATCATTGGCTTGCTCGAACCGAAGGGCTATACCGGCTTCGGCCAGGACCAGGACAACGTCGTGCTGATGCCGCTCGCCGCCTATCAGCGTCGCATTGCCGGCAACCGCGACATCGAGTCGATCTATGTCGCCGCCGACGACCGTACGCCAACCACGGTGCTGCAGCAGCGCGTTGAGGACATCTTGCGAGACACGCGCCGCATCACGCCCGACCGCGACGATGATTTCTCGATCCGCGACATGACCCAGATCGCCGATGCCATGACCAGCGCCACCACCACCATGACGGGCATGCTCGGCGCCGTCGCCGGCGTCAGCCTGCTCGTCGGCGGCATCGGCATTATGAACATCATGCTGGTGTCGGTAACCGAACGCACGCGCGAGATCGGCATCAGGCTCGCCATCGGCGCCCACGAAAAGCATATCCTCATCCAGTTCCTGGTCGAGGCAACCGTGCTGTCGCTGCTTGGCGGCATCATCGGCATCCTGATCGGCCTGGCCCTTGCCGGCCTCGCCTCGGTGACGCTGACGATCCCGTTTGCGCCGAGCCCGGCGGTCATCCTGCTTGCGGTCGGCTTCTCCGCGCTGATCGGCATGGTGTTCGGCTTCTTCCCGGCGCTGCGCGGCGCACGGCTCAACCCGATTGACGCGCTGAGGCATGAGTGAGCAGGTTGCGGAAACGGCTGACCTAATCCTGGCCCCGCGCAAAGTGCCATTCGATCAGCGGTCTCATATGCGGCATCAACCCGTCCGGCAGGTCGGCTGCATTGCGGATGATCACCGGGCCTTCGATTTCTGGCTCTGCCTCGGTGGCGACGAAAGCGCTGATCCGCTGTGCCAGGTCGTCGGCGGAGGCCCTCTCGCGGTAGCGGCGAAAGATCACCGTGCCGCTTGTCGTCGACAGGGCGTAATGGCGCCTGCCGCGTGTCGCGCCCGACAGATCGAGGCCAGTCTCTTCGCGCACCTCGCGGATCATGTTGAAGTCGACGTCGACAAGGCCGTCGCGGAAATCGGTTGGCTCGAACGAACCGGCGGCGAAGTAGATGCGCCCGGCATTGACCGTATGCGGCGCCATTCGGATCGCCACCAGCGCATTGTCGCCGGCGACCAGCATGGCATGCGCATAGGCATGCTCGGCCCCGGCCACCTGCCGATTGCCGCGCCAAAGCATGAAGGTCGAATAACGCACCGCATGGCAGCGGCCGACGAGGCGATTGTCGCGATAGCTGAGCGCGGAAAGCAGCACCACGGTGCCGTCGAAAAGCGCCGGCCTGGCTGCGGTCTCACGCCGCCAGTTCACCGCGATCGCCTCGGCATTGTCGCGCTCGAACGGATGCGGGCCGGGATCGAGCCTGACATCGATGGCATCGACCGGCAGGATGACGTTGCGCGGCAGGTCGAAACTCACGCCGGTCTCACGCCATGTCGAGGGCAATTGCTACCGGGCAATGGTCGGATGCCTTCGGCCGGTCCCACCCGGCGCGTGGGAAGCGCTCGACCTCCTGGCCCGCCGGAAATATGGTCCGCCAGGGCTGGCCATTGCGGATGATATCGGGAACGGCGGTGGCGTTCTGCCTGGCTAGCGCCCTCGACAAAAGGATGTAGTCGAGCTGGCAGAGATGCCGCTCTTCCGGTCCGCGTGTGTGATAGAAAGTCCAGCGGTCCATTTCCGGCCGCCGCTCGACCGCGTTTTCGCAAAAACCGCCGGCAGTGAGCACGTCGATGCAGGACCGGGTCTCGTCGATGACCTCGAAGCGATAGCCGTCGACGGCATCGCCGGTAATCTTCACGCGCTGCCGGTAGTCGTTCATGTCGCCGCAGATTGCCCAGCGCTTGTCGGCGGCATGGTCCTTGCCGAAGCGCTCCTCGATGATCCGGCGCACCGCTTGCGCCTCGGCGATGCGCAGCGGCATTGTTGCTTCACGGCCGTCGAGGCCGTTGCGGGGAGAGCCCATCGATTTGAAATGCACGAGATAGAGCGTCAACGGCGCTCCAGCCACCGTCAGATCGATTTCCAGGCAGTCGCGCCGGAAGATGCGCTCATTGGCCTGATGTCCAAGTGCTGCCAATTCCGCCGTGTGCAGCCCGAATTGCTCGAACGTGACATAGGCGTAGCTGGTCATGCGCACGAATTCGATCGGCTGGCCCTGCGCGGTCTCGTTGCGCATCATCACGGCGACGTCGATGCCGCGCGAATCATTGCCGGCGGTGGTGTATTTCTGCCGGTAGCCTTGCCCCACCATCTTGAATAGATAGCCATATTCGAAGGCCCTCAGCGCCTCGATATTGTCGACCTCCTGCATGCAGATGATGTCGGCGCGGGTGGCCGCGATCGCCAGTGCCGTCAACTGCCGCGTGTCGTCAGACTGCGCGATCGCCCGCGCCTGCTCGAGCATCTTGTATTCGGCCTCGCTCTGGATGTCGAAAAGCGCCAGCGTGCGATCTTCGTTGAGCTGATTGCGGTATCCGGAATAATCAAACCTGTTCATCAGGTTTTCGACGTTGAAGGTGGCAAGGCGCAGCGACATGGCTTTGACCTTTGCCCGCAAGCGCGCCCGAAAACAAGGGTGCCGAAACCGGCTCTGATTGATCGCGCGCTCGCCATGGTTGACGGAACCTTTTTGTTCATCTTCCGTTCAGATGGAAAGTTCCATCAATAGGCCCTTCCCCGGGGTATTCTGGGCGTGGGGCCTGAATCTTCGGAGAGTGCGATGAAACCGCTCTTTTTATCTTCCGTCGGATCCGGGCTCATGGCCCTCGGTCTGATAGCCGGCCTCTCGGTCCCCTCGCTTGCCGGGCCGATGCCCAAACCCCTGCTGCCGGTGGCGGGCAATGCCGCCGACATCGTGCAAATTCGTGAAGATTGGGCAGGCGGCAACGACAGGCAGATCTGGCGATGGCGCAACCACGGCTTCCGGCAATGGCACGGCGGCGACGATTGGAGATGGCGGTCCCACAATTTCCGCGGCCGTCATTTCTCGAGACACTGGGACAATGGCGGCTGGGACGACAGCTGGCGTTGGCGCCACCATCGCCGCCATTACCGCGGCGGCTACTATGATGATAGTGCGGGTGCCGCGATTCTTGGCTTGGGCCTGGGGCTCGGCCTTGGCAGCCTGTACAACAACTACAACTACTACGACGCGCCGCCACCGCGCCGCTACTATCACGCAGGGCGGCTTTCCAGTGCACATGTCCAATGGTGTTACAATCGCTACCGGTCGTACCGCGCCTGGGACAACACCTTCCAGCCCTATAATGGGCCGCGCCAGCAATGCTATTCGCCCTATAGCTGAGCAGGCCGACAACAAGCATCATTCGGCGCCGTGCTTCGCGGCGCCTTTTTCTTCCCGCCAGGAATCTCGAAAATCGCCAGTCTCACTGGTGATAACGTTATTTTTATCAGGCAGGTCTAATAGTCCTCCCGATCAGAACGCCCGAGACGCGAAGATGGCTGGATTGCGTGCAATGGCCGAGGACGAACAGAGGGACAAACGCCGGCAGCGCGTCTTCAAGGGCGCGACGATCCTGACCAGCATGACCAACTCCGAGGTCACATGCACGCTGCGCAACATGCATGCCGGCGGCGCCGAATTGAAGGTCTCGATCGACGCGCGCGTGCCCGATGAGTTCCTGCTCTATGTTCCGACCGACGGAATTGCCTACAAGGCCGTGGTCCGCTGGCGCCGCGAGGATCGAATTGGGGTGATGTTCACCGGCATCGAACCAAAGCCCAGTTGGCACTACGGCTGAGATCCCGGCGTTACCCGGGTGGCAGGACTTGCAGTGTCTGCTCGTCAAACAGCGGCTCTTCCTGGCCGACGCGAACGAATAGAAGCTTTCGCAGGTCGGGTGATTGCACCTCGAAATACTGAATGCCGTCCGGGGCTTCGCCCCATTCGCCGCAAGGCGGTTCGCCGACCTCGTCAGGGTTGGCGACGGTCTTCAATTCCTCACGATAGGCGGCATCGGGACTGAAAACATACCGGAGGATGCGCGCGGGCGTCGCCCCTTCGGTGTAAGGCATGAGCACGCAACGTGTGCTGATGGCTTTCTCGGTCTTCTGCGTAAAAATGCGCTGCAACGCAGCGTCGGCGGCCTCGCCCGGCAGTATATCGAAGACTTCGACGACGGGATCGGCTGGCCCGCCGTCGCTGTATTTGATGGCAAGAGCATTGCCGCCAAGCTCGAAATGAATCTGGCGAAAACCGAAATCGCACCGCTGCACCCAGGCAGCCAGCCCGACATCCTTGTCCGCCAGCCGTTCCCAGCTGCATTTGTCGATAGGGGGATGCGACGGCTTGCTTTGGTCGGCACGAGCCCCGGTGGCCATGGCCATAAGGACCGGCAGGGCGCAGACGTAGGCCGGCAGTCTCTTGCTATTCATCGCTGCAACCCGACAAGGTAAAGGCATCCCAGGCTGAACCATCGGGATTGGCATTGGCGAAATCGGGCCATTCGGTAAAAATCGCGCCGAAGTCAGGCAACAGCAACCCTGCCGGTGCCGGCGAGGCTTCGCGGGAGCTCAACTGCTCGGCACCGCCTGCATTGAACGCATAGACCTGCCCATCCCACACTCTGCACAGCCCGGTGCCGTCCTCGAGACCCGCCTCACGATCGTCGTCGGTGCAGGTGTGCCGGATCGTGCCCACAGGAAACGAGTACTTGCCATTGGTCCAGGTGATGTCCGACGGCAGACGAAGGTCGGTGTTGGGCACGATCAGCGAAAAGACCTCGGTCGTCAGCGCGGCCGGCTCGTTGTCTGTGGGCCGGAACTGTATCGTCGCTCCCGAACGCGGCTCGCGATACGTCGCATGGCTGAGCGAACATTCTGTTGCGTTCGCTGCTTGCAACAGGCTCAGCATGCTCAGAACAATAGCTGCTGCTTTGCGGATGATCATTTAAGTCCCTTGGAGCAGCAGCATTGTGAAGTTTGATGCTTTAGCATGGCCCAAGGCCACGTCGAAAAGAAAGAATCGATGATGCGAAATCTCTTGATGCTCATTTCGATCCTAGGATTTTCGTGCGGCCACGCCTTCGCCGCGGAACAGTATGTGGGCACATGGTCCGGGAACAGATCGAACTGTACCGCCGTTGCGGATGTTCAACGCCAGACTGTCTACACATTGTATCGCGACGCGCTGTCGGTCCCTGCTCTCGGCTGCGAACACGCAACGTTCCTCAAGACGCCAACGGGCTGGGTGGCGCGGGCCAGCCAATGCTACGGATCCAACCCGTCGGCCGAAGAGCCGTTCTCCCGCGTCATCCATATTGTTGTCGACGGGGCGACGGTGAGATTGACATGGCCTGGCTTCGACAGCGGAATTCTTCTCAGATGCTGACGACAGGTGCCTTCCTCCGCTGGATATGCAGCGTAGGACAGCAGCTTCAGATGACGCCTACCAGCAGCGCGGCTCCACCGAGGAAGCCGGCGGCGCAGACCCACAGGAGCCAAAGCCCGCTCACCCTGCATTCGAGAACCGCTGCAGCCGGATTGGCGGGGTCGTAGTGGACCTCGACCTTGTCGCCCTCGAGATAGCGCTGCGATTGACCGCTGACGAGGCTCGGCAGCGAAGCCGTCACGTTTGCGCCGAAAGCGATGCGATCGGCGGCGTAGCGCTGGCCGGCAACGCTATAGCTGTAGACGATGCGGGATTTGAAAACTGTGTGCCAGGGCCGATAGCCGCCTCCGGACCTGTCGCGGGTCTCGAATTTCTGCAGGCCCGAAGCATCGATGCGTCCTGCCGTGATGGGCCATTTGGCCGCCTGTTCGGCCAGTGACTTCTGGGCAAAGCCCATGCGCAGGACAAACAATCCCATGAAAAGCAGCAGGGCAGCGGCGCCGAGGTTCTGCGGCTTGGGCAAATACGGCCGGATCGCTTCGAGGATGCCGCCGACGGAGAAGACCAATACAAGCGCGCCGACCACCAGCCCGGCCGAAAGCTGGACCATGAACTTGAAGGAGCCGTCGGGCATGGTGCGTTCGATCACGGCCTTGGCTGGATCGGCCGGATTGTAGAAGACGGTTACGCCGGCCCCGTTTGGAAATTTCGCAAGGGTTTCCGCCACGGCAAAGTTTCCAAGGTTCTCCTGCACGCTGTAGTGCGAACTGCGAAATGTCTTGCCGTTCACCTTGTATTCGAAGGTGATTGCCGGGAAGTTGCGCATCTCGGTCGACCCTCTGCTGTCCGAACCGGATCCCGAACTGGTCACCTCGCGAGCCTCGACCCGCGACGAGATGATCTTTCCCGGCGTCGGAGACCAGCGGCTGGCCGCCCTCACCTCCCACCACTTCAAGAAGGTGACGAGGGAGAGCATGCCGGCAACCGCGCAGGCAAACCCGACCAACAGAAATTTGAGTTCCAACGCTCACCCCCTTGGCACTTTGGTGCCATGCCCCGCACAGGCATATCACGGTGATCAGGAGAGTGCGCCTGTCCAGAAGCCTGGAAACCACAATCTTGATGCAAAAAGGCCGGCGGATCGCTCCGCCGGCCTTTCTTGATCGGCAATGAAATTGCGATCAGTTCTTGGCCTTGTCGACCAGCTTGTTCTTGGAAATCCACGGCATCATCGCGCGCAGCTTGGCGCCGACTTCCTCGATCTGGTGGCTGTCGTTGTTGCGGCGGATGCCCTTGAAGCGCGACATGCCAGCGCGGTATTCCTGCATCCATTCCGAGGTGAACTTGCCGGTCTGGATATCCTTCAGCACCCGCTTCATCTCGGCCTTGGTTTCGGCGGTGATGATGCGCGGGCCCGAGACGTATTCGCCCCATTCGGCGGTGTTCGAGATCGAATAGTTCATGTTGGCGATGCCGCCTTCGTAGATCAGGTCGACGATCAGCTTGACCTCGTGCAGGCACTCGAAATAGGCCATTTCCGGCGCGTAGCCGGCTTCCACCAGTGTCTCGAAGCCGGCGCGGATCAATTCGACCAGGCCGCCGCACAGCACCACCTGCTCGCCGAACAGGTCGGTCTCGCACTCCTCGCGGAAATTGGTCTCGATAATGCCCGAGCGGCCGCCGCCAACGCCGCAGGCGTAGGAAAGCGCCAGGTCGAGCGCGTTGCCCGAAGCGTCCTGGTTGACCGCGACCAGGCACGGCACGCCGCCGCCCTTCTGGTATTCGCCGCGCACCGTATGGCCGGGTCCCTTCGGCGCGATCATGACGACGTCGACGGAGGCTTTAGGCTCGATCAGGCCAAAATGCACGTTGAGGCCGTGGGCGAAGGCGATTGCCGCGCCATCGCGGATGTTTGGCGCGATCTCGGATTTGTAGATGTCGGCCTGCAGCTCATCCGGCGTCGCCATCATCATCAGGTCGGCCCACTTGGCGGCATCGGCTACGCTCATCACCTTGAGCCCGTCGGCCTCGACCTTCTTGGCGGTCGCCGAGCCGGCCTTGAGGCCGATGGCGATGTCCTTGACGCCGGAATCCTTGAGGTTGAGCGCATGCGCCCTGCCCTGGCTGCCATAGCCGATGATGGCGACCTTCTTGCCCTTGATCAGGTTGAGATCGGCATCGCGATCGTAATAGACACGCATTTTTCTTCCTTCCCGTTTTAAATTCAGAGCATGATGCCGAAAAGTGTGAAGCGGTTTTCGGACGACATCATGCTCCATCGTTTAGTGTAGAGTCGGATTCAGATTTCAGGTCGATTCGACCTGAAATCATCCGGCTCTGTGGGCCTTGCGGCCCGATTTTTGCCCCGTAAAGAGCGAGAAACTGCTGCGTCGCCCGGACGGCATCGCCGCCGATCGCCGCATCAGTCAATTCCAGCCGGTCGCCAAGCAGCAGGCGGATCTGCACGTCACGGGCGACCAGCCCGAAAAAGGTGCGGAACGCCGTCTCCGCGTCGGAAAATTCAAGGAACCCGGCCTGTCTCCCGGCCTCCAGCACCGGCTTAAGGCGCCTGGCCAGCGCGAAGCGGCCATTTTCCAGCACGATGGCGCCGAGATCGTCCTTCCCCGAACTAGCATGGCCGACCGCCACCCGGTTCAGCGCGATCGAGGTGTCGCTCGAAATTACCGTGAGCCAGTCCGAAGCGAAGCGTTCGAGGCTCGCCGCCAGCGAAGCAAGGTCGAGCCCCTTGCGGTCGACCGGCACCACCCGGACCTTGGACGCCTGCCATTGTACCGTCGCGGTCAACAGCCCGTCGCGATCGCCGAACCATTTGTAGAGCGTCTCCTTCGAGCAGCTCGCCCGCCGCGCCACGGCGGTCATGGTCAACTGATCGCCCTCTTCGACCAGCAGGCGAAGGGCGGCGTCGAGCACGTCCTTCTGCCGCTCCGTCAGCGCCTCGCTGGTGTCGATGTCGGTCACAGCATGCAACACAGTCTTTCCTCAGGACGCAAACTCACCCGCAGTTCAGATACGAGCTCGACGGCGTACCGTACGTTACGGTTCGGCTTATGGCGCATTGCCCGACCCGGCGCAAGCCCTTATTTCTGTAGCGCGCTCCATACGGGGCATCACGGGAGACACGCATCATGCTCGCCGGATTGCTTGCCTTGGCCGTTGCCGCAGTGTTCGCGGGCGCGGCTATCTACGTCAGCGTCGCCGAGCAGCCGGCGCGGCTTCGCCTCGATGACAAGGCATTGCTGCAGGAATGGCAGCCTTCCTACAAACGCGGCGCCGCCATGCAGGCCTCGATCGCCGTCATCGCCTGTATTCTGGGCCTCGTCGCGTGGTGGCTGACCGGCAATCTCGCTTATCTGGTCGGCGCCGTGCTGATCATCCTGCCTTGGCCATGGACGCTGCTGGTGATGATGCCGGCAAATAGGTTGCTGGAGGCGATGGACGCGAACACCGTCAATCCTGAAGCTCGGACATTGATCGTCAAATGGGGCAATCTGCATATGGTCCGCGTCGGGCTTGGCGTTCTGGCGACGCTGGCATTCCTCTTGGGCAGTGCCTGACCTCGCCAATCGGCGCCATCTCCGTCATGAGGGCGCGTCACTCCAGGGCGGGCGGATCTCGCAGGCGCCCAAGCAGAGCTGACAGCCCATCGAGCTCATCATTGGAAAGCCGGGAGCCGACCAACTCCGCGATCGACCGGCCGTAGACAGCCCACATGCGGCGGCGCGTCTCGCGTCCCTTGTCTGTGACGCGGATTGTTTGCCCGCGGCCGTCATCGGCAACGGGAAGCTTCTCGACCAGCCCGTCCGCTTCGAGCCGCGCCAGCAGCCGGGAGATGTTGTATTGCGCAAACAGCGTGCGCTCGGTGAGCTGGAACGGCCGCAATCCGCCCTCGCCCGCCTCGGCAAGCTCATGCAGGACGTCGTACCAGGCAAGCGGCGGCAGGCCACTGTCCTTCAGCGCGTCCTCGGCTCGTTCCACCAACTGGCGCGAAACCCGCATCAGGCGGGCCCAGGCCTTGATGGCTGGAGGTGAAGGAATCCCGGTCATGATTGCATCGTAGGCGATAGATGCAATTGCATCAAGCTTGACGATCGATGCAAATGCATCTATATAGATGCAATCGCATCAATCATGAGAGGCAATTCCGATGAAGCATGAAATCTGCAAGATCGCCGACATTCCGGAAACAGGCAGCCTGATCGCTCCGTTTTTCGGCCGCGAGGTCCATGTCTACCGCAGCGGCGAGCGTATCCGCGCCGCCGCCAACGTCTGCCTGCATTTCGGTGGCCCGCTCGACTGCAAGGACGGCAAGCTCGTCTGCCAGTGGCACGGCGCCTCGTTCGACATGGGAAACGGTGATCGCCTCGAAGGCCCGGCGCCGAAGGGCTCCCGCCTGATGTTCCTCTCCACCCGCGTCGAGGACGACGTCTTGAACTATGTCTGGGGAGAGTGAGGTGACCGACAAGCTCATCCTCGTCAGCCATCATCTTTGCCCCTATGTGCAGCGCGCGGCGATTTCACTTCGCGAAAAGGGCGTGCCGTTCGAACGCATCACGGTCGATCTCGCCAACAAGCCTGCCTGGTTCAAGGCAATATCGCCGCTCGGCAAGGTGCCGCTGCTTCGCGTTGAGCATGACGCCCAGGAAACGGTAATCTTCGAATCGGCGATCATCCTCGAATTCCTCGAGGAAACCCAGCCCAATCCGCTGCATCCCACCGACCCCTATGCCCGTGGCCGGCATCGCGCCTGGATCGAGTTCGGCTCGGCAATCCTCAATGCCATCGGCCGCTTCTATTCAGCGCCGACCGAAAGCGCCTTCCGCGCCGAAAGCGGGGCTCTGTCGGCAATGTTCGATCGCCTGGAAGTGGAACTGGCGAACGGCGCGGCCGGGCCATGGTTCGCCGGCGAGCGCTTTTCGCTGGTCGATGCGGTCTACGGGCCGATTTTCCGCTATTTCGACGTCTTCGACCGGATCGGCGATTTCGGCATGCTGGACGGAAAGCCGCATGTCGAGGCCTGGCGCGAGGCATTGCACGAACGCCCATCCGTAAAGGATGCGGTCGCTCCCGACTATGCGCAGCGCCTCCATGCATTCTTGCAGGCCAAGGGTTCGCATCTTTCGGAAATCATCCGTCAAGGCGATTCGACCATAGCGCTTCCGCAAGCCCGATCGGCTTGAACGGATTGATCACCGTTCCTGTGACCATAGAAGCAAGAAACTGCGGCGCCGGCGGGACTTTTGCCAGCGTCGCCACCAGCCTGTCGCGAACGAACGGCATCACATTCGAATCCGATTGATAAAACGGCGTCAGCACCAGCGACAGCGCCTGGAAGACCCGCACATGCCATCGCCGCGCCCGGACGTAGGTTTCCAGCGCAGTATCGATACGGTCCGTTCCTATGAGTGCGTGGTTGAGCGCTGCCGCATCGAGCAGCGCCATGTTCGCGCCCTGGCCGAGCTGCGGGCTCGTTGAATGAGCCGCATCGCCGATAACGGCCAATCGCCGTCCGGCTGGCGTCTTCATCGTGTGATGCCCATAGCGCGCCAGCGAAAGCTGCTCGAAACTGTCGATCTGGTCGATGAAGGCCGCGCATTCAGGCCATAGCCCGACCAATCTCGCCTTCCATGCCTCGAGACCTGCCGCCAATACGCACTCGGCATCCGCCGGCTTCAGGCTCCAGAAGAATGCCGCCATCTTCCCGGCACCGGGCTCGGGCCGGCCGATCGGCAGCACGCGATCATCACGCTCGCGCTGTCGTAGCGCTGCAGCAGCGCGTGCTCGTCGAAACCCTCGCCGCGCCAGCCGAGCGATGCCCAGAACGCCCCATAGGCGAGCGATCGCGGTTCGCCCGGATTGTTCACGCACCGCCGCAGTTTGGAGCGCGAACCACTGGCATCCACTACCAGGTCGAACGGCCCTATCCGTCGTCCGTTGCCGCAGACCAATGTTGCCCGTTCGCCGGTTTCCAGCGTCTCGAGCTCGATACCTGTCTCGATGGTGATCGCTTGGCGCCGGACGGCGCGGAAAAGCACGCCGAACAGAGCCGTGCGGTGCACCGCCAGCCCGAAACGACCGCCCCGCCGGGCATCATAGCGGACGTCGAGTACGGTGCGGCCGGTCTTGGCGTCTGCACCATGCAGGCGATCTATGCGGCTGCCCAGCGCCAGAATGTCATCGAGCAGGCCGAGATCGGCAAGTACCGTCAGCCCGGTCGGCTGCAGGATCAGCCCGGAGCCGACCGGCTTTGGCTGCTCGAAGCGCTCGAAAACGGTAACCCGATGTCCGGCGCGCTTGAGATAGAGCGCGGCGGCAAGTCCAGCCGGCCCGGCGCCGGCAATCGCGATATCCAGAGAATTGCCCATTTGCCCGACCCAGCCCAGGCCGGACAATCCTTCAGCGCTGTCGCTAAATCAAGCCGCCGTCTCGGCCTGGAGGCTCAGCCTTCGGCAGCATCGAAAACCTTCCGCGCCTCGCGTACAGCGCCGTGATTGAGCTCGGCCCATTGGATCAGCTGATGCAAGGGTCCAAACATCGAGCGCCCGAGATCGGTGAGGCTATATTCGACGCTCGGCGGTTTGGTCGGAAACACCTGGCGATGCACATAGCCGTCGCGCTGCAGATCGTGCAACGTCTGGGTGAGCATGCGCTGTGAAATATCGGGCACGAGGCGCCGCAACTCGCCAAAGCGGTACGGCTTCTCGGCCAAGGCCTCCATCAGCAGCGAACTCCATTTATTGCTTATGCCCTGGATCACGTCGCGAACCGGGCAATCCGCAAGGTTTCCGCCACCGCTGCCTGCTTTATATATCTCGAGCTTCGATCTCAGATTGACGATCTTGCCGTCCATGGCTGGTTCCCTGGGTGTGCCTACCTCCCGCAAAACTGCCTTCTTTACGAGGATGGGTCAATTCCTATTTTAGTGCTGGTCTCTTTTTGAGACTAACATATGAACCCGCCGCTCCGGCGCAACGTCAGGACCTTTCATGACCGACACCCTTCTTGTCACCGGCGCCTCCGGCCAGCTTGGCCGCGGCGTCATCAATCATCTGCTTGACACGCTCAAGGTCTCGCCTCAGCGCGTCATCGCCGCTACCCGCAATCCGGAAAATCTGGCCGATCTGGCAGCCCGAGGCGTCACCATCAGGACGGTCGACTTCGACGACACCGCATCGTTGGCCAGTGCATTTACCGGCGCCGACAGGGTTCTGATCATTTCGACGAACGAGCTCGCCGTTCCGGGCAAGCGCCTGAAGCAACATGAGACCGCGGTCGCCGCCGCAAAAAGCGCCGGCGTTTCGCATCTGCTCTACACATCGATGCCCAATCCGGAGCCGGGATCGCCGGTGCTGTTTGCGCCCGATCACCACGGCACCGAGCAGGCGATCAAGGCGAGCGGTATCCCCTACACCATCTTCCGCAACGGCTGGTACCAGGAGAACCTGTTCATGGCGCTGCCGCACGCCGTCGCCTCTGGGCAGTGGTACACATCCGCTGGAGACGGCCGCATTGCCCATGGCGCGCGCGACGACATGGCCGGGGCGATCGCCGCCGGCCTCGCTTCGGGAGCAACCGAAAGCACCACATACACGCTGACCGGTCCGCAGGCCTATACGGTCACCGAGATTGCAGCCCTCGTCACCGAGGTTACCGGCAGACCGATCGAAGTTGTCCATCTTTCGGATGAAGCGCTGACCGAGGGATTGAAGGCAGCCGGCGTTCCCGAGGCTTTCGCTCCCATCGTCGTTTCCTTCGACACCAACACCCGCTCGGGCCGGATCGGCATGGTGACCGACGCGGTCGAGACGCTGTCCGGCAGGAAGCCGCAGCCGCTGAAGCAATTTCTTGAAGCAAACACGGCGGCTCTGGTGAGCTGAGCCTGACAATTGCCGTGCCCTTCGAAGGGCACGGCCGTTTGTTCAGATAGCCACCTGCGTCCCGATCTCGACGACGCGTCCGGTCGGGATCTGGAAATATTCCGTCGCATCTGCCGCCGTGCGCGCCAGCCCGATGAACAGCTTGTCCTGCCAGGCCGGCATGCCGGAATTGGGCGATGCCTTGAGTGAACGCCGCGACAGGAAGAACGACGTCGTCATGATGTCGAACTTCCAGCCCTGCTTGCGGCAGATAGCCAGCGCGCGCGGGATGTTGGGCTGCTCCATATAGCCGAAGGTCAGCGTCACGCGCATGAACAGTTCATTGACCGTCTCCATCTTGACGCGCTCGCTGTCGGGCACGACAGGCTGCGGCGCCGTCACCACCGAAAGGATGACATTCTGTTCGTGCAGCACCTTGTAGTGCTTGAGGCTGTGCATCAGCGCGGTCGGCGCGCTCAGCGGATCGCTGGTCAGGAACACCGCGGTGCCCGACACCAGATGCGGCTTCTTCTTCAGCAGATTGCCGGCAAGGAAATCGAGCGGAATCTCGTTCCGGCGCGTCTTTTCGAACAAATAGCGGCTGCCGCGGATCCAGGTCCACATCGCCAGCACAATGGTGAAGGCCACCGCCAGCGAAGCCCAGCCACCTTCGAACACTTTGACGATGTTCGAGGCAAAGAAGCCGATGTCGATGAACGCGAATACCACTGTCAGGGAGATGGCCAGCCAGAGCTGCCATTTCCAGATGCGGCTCATGATCACGTAGAGCAGCACCGTCGTCACCAGCATGTTGCCGGTCACCGAAATGCCGTAGGCTGAGGCAAGCTTGCTGGATTCGCCAAAGCCGACCACCAGCAGCATCACCACCAGCGCCAGTAGCATGTTGACGCGCGGCATGTAGATCTGGCCGGACTGTCTTTCCGACGTATGCAGGATTTCCAGGCGCGGCAGCATGTTGAGCTGCACCGCTTGCCTGGTCAGCGAGAAAGCGCCGGAGATCACCGCCTGGCTGGCGATAACGGTCGCAGCTGTGGCCAGGACGACCATCGGGATAAGCGTCCAGCCTTCGTTCATTTCGAAGAAGGGATGACCGACCACGCCGTTTTTCGCCAGCACGAATGCGCCCTGCCCGGCATAGTTCAGCAACAGGCAAGGGAACACGATTGCCAGCCAGGCGAGAACGATCGGCTTGCGGCCAAAATGGCCGAGGTCGGCATAGAGCGCTTCGGCGCCGGTGACGGCGAGGAAGATGGCGCCGATCGTCACGAAGGCGACGTCTGGTGAATTGATCAGGAACGCGACGATGTAATGCGGGCTGACTGCCAGCAGGATCTCTGGATCGGCGATGATGTGGTTGAGGCCGGAAAGGCCGATAGCCAGGAACCAGACCGCCGTGATCGGGCCGAAGATCAGGGCGACGCCGCCGGTTCCAAACCGCTGTGCCGAAAACAGAATCGCCAGGATGACCAGCGTCAACGGCACCACATAGGGCTGGAAGGTCGGCGTGACGACGTTCATGCCTTCGACCGCCGACAGCACCGAAATCGCCGGCGTGATGACGGCGTCACCGAAAAACAGCGAGGCGCCGACGATGCCGATGCCGAGGATCACCGCCGAGCGGGTCGGGAAACTGTTGCGCGCCAGCGCCATCAGCGACAGCACCCCGCCCTCGCCGCGATTGTCGGCCCTGAGCACGAACATGATGTATTTGATGGTGACGATGATCGTCAGCGACCAGATGATTAGCGACAGCACGCCGAGGATGTCGCCACGGTTGGCGACTTCGCCCCCCGACGATGCCACCAATGCCTCGCGGAAAGCATAGATCGGGCTGGTGCCGATATCGCCATAAACGACACCGAGTGCGCCCAGCATCAGCACCTTGGTGCTGTGCTGCTCGACCTCAGAATGGCTCGATTGTTCGACGGGTTCTGCCTCGTTACCAGCATTGGTAAGGGCCATGGACGACACTCCGATAAGCGCGCGGTGCTCTACGCTTGCTGCACTGCAATATCAAGTGCCGTCACGTAATGTCTGCGTGTCGGTATTGCGAGTCTTCCCGGCCTGGCAGGCTCGACCCCCTCGACAGACTGCCTGAAACGCTGCAACAGGCACGTTCTAAATAGCCACCTGCGTCCCGATCTCGACGACACGTCCGGTCGGAATCTGGAAATATTCCGTGGCATCGGCCGCCGTGCGCGCCAGCCCGATGAACAGCTTGTCCTGCCAGACCGGCATGCCGGAATTGGGCGATGCCTTGAGTGAACGCCGCGACAGGAAGAACGACGTCGTCATGATGTCGAACTTCCAGCCCTGCTTGCGGCAGATCGCCAGCGCACGCGGGATGTTGGGCTGCTCCATGTAGCCGAAGGTCAGCGTCACCCGCATGAACAGCTCGTTGACCGTTTCCATCTTGACGCGCTCGCTGTCGGGCACGACAGGCTGCGGCGCAGTCACCACCGAAAGGATGACGTTCTGCTCGTGCAGCACCTTGTAGTGCTTGAGGCTGTGCATCAGCGCGGTCGGCGCGCTCAGTGGATCGCTGGTCAGGAACACCGCGGTGCCTGATACCAAATGCGGCTTCTTCTTCAGCAGATTGCCGGCAAGGAAATCCAGCGGGATCTCGTTTCGGCGCGTCTTGTCGAACAAATAGCGGGTGCCGCGGATCCAGGTAGACATGATCAGTCCCATGCCGCAAGCGACCGTGATCGACACCCACCCGCCTTCGACGATCTTGACGACGTTTGCGAGGAAAAATCCGGTATCGATCGTGCCGAACAGGAGGGCCAGCGCGGCAGCGAGGGCAAGCTGCCATTTCCACCGGAACCGCATCACCACGAACAGCAGGATGGTTGTCATCAGCATTTCGCCGGTCACCGAAATGCCATAGGCGGAAGCCAGCGAACTCGAACTGCCAAAGCCGACCACCAGCAACATTACGCCCAGCGCGACCACCAGATTGACCCGCGGCATGTAGATCTGGCCGGATTGCATCTCGGACGTATGCTGCACCTCGATGCGCGGCAGCAAATTGAGCTGCACCGCCTGGCGGGTCAGCGAGAAAGCGCCGGAGATCACCGCCTGACTGGCGATCACCGTCGCTGCCGTGGCTAGCCCAACCATGGGCATCAGCGCCCAATCGGGCAGCATCTGGAAGAATGGATTGGTGGGTTTGCCGCCGTTGGCCAGAACGAACGCACCTTGTCCGAAGTAGTTGAGGAGCAGACAAGGGAACACCACCGAAAACCACGCCAGCACGATCGGCCTGCGCCCGAAATGGCCGAGATCGACATAGAGTGCCTCGGCTCCGGTGACCGCCAGGAACACCGCCCCGACGGTGACGAAGGCGCCGGTGGGCGTATTGGCCAGGTAAGCGACCGCGTAATAGGGATTGATCGCCAGCAGGACCGACGGGTCGTCCAGCAGATGGTAGACCCCGGCGGCGCCGATCGCCAGGAACCACACTGCCGTCACCGGTCCGAACACCGCCGCCACCTTGCCGGTGCCAAAGCGTTGCACGGCAAAAAGCATCGCCAGGATGATCAGCGTGATCGGAACCACATAGGTTTCCAGCGTCGGGGTCACCACTTCCAGGCCTTCGACCGCCGAAAGCACGGAGATGGCCGGCGTTATGATGGCATCGCCGAAAAACAGCGCCGCGCCGCAGAGCCCGATCCCCAGGATGAGCTTGGCTCCATTGGGATAAGCGCTGCGCGCAAGCGACATCAGCGACAGCGTGCCGCCCTCGCCCTTGTTGTCGGCTCTGAGAACGAAAGCGACGTATTTTATCGTGACGATGATCGTCAGCGCCCAGACGATAAGCGACAGCACGCCGAGGACGTCGTTGCGCGCTACCGGTCCCGACGATGCGTGCAGCGCTTCCCGAAACGCATAGATTGGGCTGGTGCCGATATCGCCGTAAACCACGCCCAACGCGCCCAGCATCAGCACCTTGGTGCTGTGCTGCTCGACGGTGGAGTGGCTGGATTGCTCGATGGGTTCTGCCTCGCTACCAGCGTTGGCAAGGGCCATGGACGACACTCCCATAGACGTGCGGTGCCCTATGCTGCGGGGATGGAAAGGACGCGCTGCCATGCCCGGAACCCACGGCCTATCGGCTCGCCTCTCTCTACCAGCCACAAGCCTTCAGAAACCGCCTGACCGTTGCGGCCATGCCATACTCCAACGCATCGGCTGTCAACCCATGTCCGATCGACACTTCGGCCAATGCCGGGATGCGCCTGGCCAGCGCCGGCAAATTGCTCACCACAAGGTCGTGCCCGGCATTGACCTGGAGCCCTGCGGCCAGTGCGGCATCCGCCGTCTTTCCCAATTTCTCCAATTCCTTCGCCGCTTTTGCCGAATCGGAATGATAGCTGCCGTATGGACCCGTATAGAGTTCGATCCGGTCGGCACCGGTGTCGCGAGCGGCATTCACGCCATCGGGGTCCGGATCTGAAAACAGCGATACGCGAAAGCCTCCCTTCTTCAGGCGCTTGACGACCGGTGTCAGGAACGCAGCCTCGGCCGCGAAGTTCCAGCCATGATCGGAAGTCGCTTGCGCCGGGTCGTCGGGCACCAGCGTCACCTGCTCGGGCTGATGCTTTTCCACAAGCGCCAGGAATTCCCCGGTCGGATAGCCCTCGATGTTGAATTCCGCATTCGGGAACTCGTCGTCGATCAGCGCCCTGATCTCAGGCAGATCGGAATGCCTGGTGTGCCGCTCGTCGGGTCGCGGGTGCACCGTCAGCCCATGCGCACCGGCGGCAAGGGCGATGCGTCCGAGCCCCGTCACGCTTGGCCACGGCAAGTCCCGCCGGTTGCGCAGCATGGCGATGGCGTTGAGGTTGACGGAAAGCTTTGCAGGCATTTGCACGGTTCCAGGCTGATCTCGGCGCGCATCTATACCGTCTTTAAGGGGAACAGACAGAGGGTTTCAGGTGTTCCAAGGGAACGAAGAAAATCGAGCGCAAGGAGTTCCCTGTTGAATTTTCTCGATGCCGTACCGGCGATCCGCCGCATCGATACCGATCGCGAAGACCTCTTCGCCATCGATGTCGTCGGCCATGTCGCAGCGGCCGACGCCGAAAACCTGTTCGGATTGCTGGAGGCAGCCTACGCGCTGCACCCAAAAATCGACGTGCTGGTGCGCCTGATCGATCATGAGGGTGTCGACTGGACCGATGTATCGGACGAGACGGTCGAACAGGGCATAGCTCATGCAGTGCAGCATATCGGACGCTGCGCGGCGGTCGGTGAGCCGGACTGGATAGTGGAAGCAAGAGCCTTTTTGCCTGCCTCCTTGCCTATCGAACTCCGGCATTTCGAGGCCAAGGACGAAGCCGCCGCCTGGGAATGGCTTGGCGCCAACCCGATCGCCCAGCGCTGATACGGCCGCCCTATCGGACGATCGTCAGCCGTTCGGCCGCGCGCGTGATGGCGGTGTAGAGCCAACGCTGCCGTGTTTCCTTGAACGCCCAGCTTTCGTCGAAAAGCACGATCTCGTTCCACTGCGAGCCCTGCGCCTTGTGCACGGTCAGCGCGTAGCCATAGTCGAAATCGTCGAACCGTTTCTTCTGCTGCCAGGGAATGTCGGCGTCGGGATCTTCGAATGCCGCCTTGAGCAGCTTGATCTTGGCGACGCCGCGATCCGGGTCGTCTTCCTCCGGCGAAACCAGCAGATTGATGCCGGGCTTGACCGTCTCGCGCGACGAGGTCATCACCTTCCACAGCGAGCCGTTGAGCAGTCCCTTGGCCGGATCGTTGCGCAGGCAGACCAGCTTGTCGCCGGCTTGCGGATAATCGGCGTTGAACCCCTTCAGCTCGCGCAGCCGCTGGTTATAACGGCGGCGCGTACGGTTGGTACCGACCAGCACCTGGTCCGCCTTCAGCACCAGTTCCTGGGTGACGTCTTCCTTGCCGATCACTTGTGCCGCGCCATAGTCGCCGCGCATGAACTCGCGGCCCTCGCGCACGTCAAGCGCAAGCCGGATGATCGGGTTGTCTCGTGCCTGGCGATGGATTTCGGTGAGCAGAATGTCCGGCTCATGGTCGGTGAAGAAGCCGCCGCCGGAGATTGGCGGCAACTGGCCGGGATCGCCGAGCACCAGGATCGGCGTGCCGAAGCTCATCAGGTCACGGCCGAGTTGCTCGTCGACCATTGAGCATTCATCGATGACGACGAGCTTGGCCCGCGAGATCGGGCTCTGCCGGTTGAGCGAAAATGTCGGCGACATCGATGTCTTGCCGGTCACCTCGTCCGCTACCGATTCTTCGCCCTTCGGCCGGTAGATCAGCGAATGGATGGTGCGGGCATTGACCGCGCCCTTGGAACGCAGCACCTGCGCCGCCTTGCCCGTAAACGCGGCGAACTGCACCTGGCCATCGACATGCTCGGCGAAATAGCGCGCCAGCGTCGTCTTGCCGGTGCCGGCATAGCCGAACAGCCTGAACAGCTGCGGCTTGCCGGCTTTCAGCCAGCCGGCCACCGCCTTCAGCGCCTCGTCCTGTTGAGGAGAGAATTCCATCAGCGCGACAGACCGGATTCGCGAGGGAAAGACAAGGTGACTGCCGTCACCATCAATTTTCATCGCCGGCAATTACGCCGCTGCGACAGTGTCAGGCTATCAGTGACGAACAGGAACGTAAAGAGAACAAGACCAGGCGACCGCAGCTTACATAGCCTGCTGTGGATCGTTCTCCAGAAGGATCGGCTTGCCATGCGGCGTTGCGTGCGCGGCGCGCTCCCAGGCAGCGGCGATCGCGTCCACATCGGTCTTCGCGGCCAGACCTTTCGAAGCAAGCAGCTTTTCCAGCGCCGCCAGCCAGTGCTCGTAATAATCGCGGCCGTCGCGCGCGGCGCCCTGCCGCTTCACCTCCGCCGACAAAGCATCCGCCCATTCGCTCCACGAAAACAGCCCGTTATCGTGCAGCGCCACCGTCATGGCAAAGGCCTCGGCCTCCCACGGCTCGGCAAACACACGCGCCTCGACACCGGCGGGCAGCATGGCGACGACTGAGCCCGTCTCACGCCGGCTCAAGGTAGCTCTCCCAGGCATCGATCGACACGACAAGTGTCGGGTCGGCGCCCTCGCCCCAGATTTCCTCGCCTGTGAAGGCCACGGTATAGACCCATTGCGGGTTTTCGCCCTGGCCGTGCGCACTGGTGTCGGGAAAGACAAAGCCGTCGCGTACCGCCTCGACGACGCCTTGTTTGCCGCGTGCATAGCGCGGCAGCCTGGTGTGGCCGGTCGGATGAAAATTCCTGGTTCGCACGAGGTCGCCTGCCTTGAACCGCGCAGGCGCGGCGACAGGCCGGTCGCAAGGCCCGCCCTTGGCCAGCACCGCCGGAACATCCTTAGCCTTGAGCACCCGTTTGGGTGTCGCTGCCGGGTCGACCGCGTCGCCCGTAGCCAGGTCGCGGTCGCTGACGAAACCATGGCGTTTGAGCAGCACCTCCAGCGCCTTGATCCATATCTGATAATAGCTGGAGGCATAATAATCCGCTGGATGCAGCGATTCTCGCGCGTGCCGACTCTCGTCGATGGTCCAGGCGCCCATGGCGCCGGCGCACAACGTTACGCCCAGCGCCCGCCTTTCCCAATCGGCATGGAAATAGGGTTCGTCCGGTTCGGGCGCGACCGGCCCGAAACCCATCTGGCCGCCGAGATCCTGCGGCCCGTTCATGCCGGCTCCTGCGCCAACGCCGTTCCGATCATGGCATCGCGCGTCACCAGATCGGCGAGCCGCGCCTCATCCCAGCCCTCGGTGCCCCTTGGGCGCATCGGCACCACCAGATAGCGCAGCTCGGCGGTCGAATCCCACACCCGGATTGTCGTCGCCGCCGGCAAGGTCAGGCCGAATTCCTCGAGCACGCCGCGCGGATCGATCACCGCGCGCGAACGGTAGGGCGGCGCCTTGTACCAGACTGGCGGCAGGCCAAGCACCGACCACGGATAGCAGGAGCATAGCGTGCAGACGACGAGGTTGTGAGTGTCGGCCGTATTGAAGACCGCCTGCATGTGCTCGCCTTGCCGGCCGGTATAGCCGAGCGATTCGATGGCCGCCGTCGCATCACGCTTCAGCCATGCGGAAAACCCGGGATCAACCCAAGCCTTCGCCACCACTTTTGCGCCGTTGCGCGGCCCGATCTTGGTCTCGTAGGTGTCGACGATGACGTCGATCGCCGCCGGATCGATCAGGCCTTTGCGGGTGAGAATCGTCTCCAGTGCGCGCACACGCGCCGCAAAGGGATCAAGCTCGTTGTCGTGGTCGTGATTGTGCGGCATGGCGTCAAATTACGATCGCGGCCCCCCGGCCGCAAGCACCACGGCTTAGGCCAGCGCTATTCCGCTGCCGCCTTCTGCGGCACCGGTTCTTCCTCCTCGTCGAACAGTGACGGCTGGTCGACCGCTTCGACCGGGCTCGGCTCGCCCCGGCGCCCCGCCCACAGCCTGACCAGCCAGCCGGAAAAATGCTCCATGTAGACGTAGATGACGGGCGTGACGAACAGCGTCAGTGCCTGCGAGGCGACAAGACCGCCGACCACCGCCACGCCGAGAGGCTGGCGCAATTCCGCGCTGGCGCCGGTGCCGAGCGCGATCGGGATGGTACCCATCAGCGCGGCAAGCGTGGTCATCATGATCGGCCGGAAGCGCATCAGGCAGGCCTTGTGGATGGATTCGACAGGCGACATCCCCTCGCGCCTAAGCTCGAGCGCCACGTCGATCATCATGATGCCGTTCTTCTTGACGATGCCGATCAGCATCAGGATGCCGATCACAGCGATCACCGACAAATCCATCCCCGCGAGCCGCAGTGCCACCAGCGCGCCAAGCACCGCCGACGGAAGCCCGGTCAGGATGGTGAGCGGGTGGATGAAGCTCTCATAGAGCATGCCGAGCACGATATAGATGGTCAGGATCGCGCCACCGATCAGCAGTCCCTGGTTGGAAAGCGAATCCTGGAAGGTCTTCGCCGTGCCCGAGAAAGTGGTCGAGATCGTCGGCGGCATGCCGATCTTTTCCTTCAGCGCATTGATGTGGCTCACGCTGTCGCCGAGGGCCACGCCTTGCGGCAGATTGTAGGAGATGGTCACTGCCGGAAGCTGACCGAGCTGATTCACGGTCAGGGTACCGGCGGTCCGATCGACACGCGCGAAGGCGCCAAGCGGCACCAGGCTGCCGCTCGCCGTTCTCACCTTGATCGCCAGCATCCGTTCGGGCGACCACTCGATCTTCGGGTCGAGCTCCATGACCACTTTATAGCTGTCGGCCGAACCGAAGATGGTCGACACCTGCTGGGTGCCGAAACCGCCATAGAGGCTGGAACGCAACGTGTCGGTATCGACGCCAAGCGTCGATGCCTTGTCGCGGTCGATCACCAGCGTCGCCTGCAACGCGTTGTTCTGCAGGTCATTGGTGACGTCGGTGAAGGCGCCATGATCGGCGGCCATCGCGTCCGTCAGCCTTTGCGCCCAGACGTTCGTCAGGCCGGTATCGAGGCCCTGCACGGCAAGCTGATAGGCACTCGCCGAAGCGCGCGCGCCGAGCCGCAGGTTCTGCACCGGCTGCATATAGGTTTCGATACCGGGCACATTGGCAAGCTGGCGCCGCAGATCCGAAAGCACCTTGTCGATGTTCGGTCGCTGGTCCTTGTCCTTCAGCTGCACAAACAGCTGGCCCTGGTTGAGCGCATTGTTTCCACTGCCCGCCGACCAGCCGACATGGGCGACGTAGGGCGAATGGGTGAAGACATCCGCCACTTGGCCCTGAAGCTTCACCATGGCGTCGAACGAAATATCCTGGCGCGCGATGGTCGTCACCGAGACCTGGCCGATATCCTCCTGCGGGAAAAAGCCCTTCGGCGAGATCTGGATCAGCCACACCGACAGCCCGGCGGTTACCAGGAAGACAAGGAAAACCAGGAAATTGTGGCGCAGGCAGAATGTCAGCAGCCGGTCATAGCCCCGCATGAAGACGTTTTGCCTATGGCCTTCACCGTGCGCTGCTTCCCGCTCGCCCTTCGATAATGACAACAGCCGCGAGCACAGCATCGGCGTCAACGTCAACGAGACAAACATCGACGCCAGGATGGCGACCGTCACCACCACTGCGAATTCGTTGAAGATGCGCCCGATCACGCCGCCCATCAAAAGCACCGGAATGAACACGGCGACCAGCGAGATCGAGATCGAGATGATTGTGAAGCCGATTTCGCGGGCGCCCTTGAGCGAAGCCTCGAGGGCCGAGACTCCGTCCTCCTCCATATGGCGGAAAATATTTTCCAGCATGACGATGGCATCGTCGACGACAAGGCCGACCGCCAGTGTCAGCCCCATCAATGAGACGTTGTCGATGGAAAAGCCGAACAGGTACATCACGCCCAGCGTGGCGATGAGCGAAATCGGCACCGCCACGGCGGGGATGACCGTCGCCGTTACCCGGCGCAGGAACAGGAAGATCACCATCACCACCAGCGCGATGGTGAGCAGCAGCGTGAACTGCACGTCGTCGACCGCCTCGCGGATCGACGTCGAGCGGTCATTGAGCAACTGGATGCTCGCCGCCGCAGGCATCTGACCCTCGAAGGAAGGCAGCATCGCCTTGACGCGGTCGACGACATCGACGGTGTTTGCATCCGGCTGGCGCTGCACGGCCATGATGATGGCGCGGGTACCGTCGTACCAGCTTGCGGTAGTCGTGGTCTCGACCGAATCGATGACGCGGGTCACCTCGCCGAGCCGCACTGGATGGCCGTTCTTGGTGGCGATGATGATGTTGGAGAACCCCGCCGCATTGGTGAGCTGCGTGTTCGCGGTAATGGTTAGTTGCTGTTTGTTGTTCTTGAGCACGCCGAGCGGCGTGTTGCTGTTGGCCGAGGCAATGGCCGTCTGCAGTTGGTCGATCGAGATGCCGCGAGCGGCGAGCGCCGTCGGATCGATCTGGACGCGCACGGCATATTTCTGCTGGCCGTAGATCGAAACCTGCGCAACGCCGTCGATCGTCGACAGCGACGGCGAGATCACATTCTCGGCAAATGCGTCTAAATCGGTCAGCGGAATGGTGTCGCTGACCAGCGACATCAGCAGGATTGGCGCGTCGGCTGGATTGACCTTGCGATAGCTCGGCGGGCTGGTCATCTCCGGCGGCAATTGTCGTTGTGTGCGTGCGATCGCTGCCTGCACGTCGGCGGCGGCCGCATCGATGTCGCGGTTGAGCACGAACTGAATGGCGATCGAGGTCGAGCCGAGCGAGTTGGTCGTCGAGATCGAATCGATGCCGGCGATAGTGGCAAACTGCTTGATCAGCGGCGTTGCCACCGAGGTCGCCATGGTTTCCGGCGAGGCCCCAGGCAGCGAGGCCGAGACGTTGACAACCGGGAATTCCGCGCTTGGCAGCGCCGCGACCGGCAGGAATTTGTAAGCAAATAGCCCGCCCAGAACCAGGGCGAACGACATGAGCAGCGTGGCGACGGGCCTGCGGATGCAGAATTCGGAAATCATGGCTGTGTTCCGCCCGTCCGGTCAGCCTCGGCAACCTTCGGAGCCGCCTGATCGCCGGTGCCGGTGGAAGCCTTGCCTTCGCGCACTGCCGCGCCGTTCTTCAGTTTGGTCTGACCCTCGACGACGACACGCTCGCCGCTTTTCAAACCCTGACTAATCGCGGTGTTGGCACCTTCCGTCAGCGCGACCTGCACCGGCCGCATTTCAACGGTGTTGTCCGGCTTGATCACATAGACGAACGGGCCCTTCTGGCTGGGCTGGACGGCAACCGTCGGAACCGACGTCATTTGCGGCATGATGCCGGCCTCGAGCACGACGTTGACATATTGGCCCGGCCACAGCGAAAGATCGGCGTTGGGCACGCTGGCCCGCGTTGCGATCGTGCCGGACGCCGTGTCCACGCTGGAATCGACGAAATCCAGCGTTCCCTCGCCGATCGGCTTCGGGTCGCCGTCCTTGGTCAGCGTTACCGCACCTTGCTGGGGCGCCGCCAGCGCCTTGTGCAGCAAGGCAAGATCGCTTTCCGGGAGATTGAAGTTCACCTGCAGCGGGTCGACCTGCGTGATCGTCACCAGTGGAGTCGACGTGCTGCTGCCGTTGCTGGTGGTGACGAGATCGCCGACCGCGACGCTGACTGCGCCAAGCCTGCCGGAGATCGGCGCCCTGATCGTGGCGAAGCCAAGCTGGATTTGGTCCGCATCGATCGTCGCCTTGTCGGCGTCGACGGTGGCCGCGGCGGATTTCTGCGCCGCGACGGCCTGATCATAGGTCTGCTGTGTTCCGGCCTGCCTGGCGACGAGATTTTTGGCGCGCTGAAGATCGGCCGTTGCGCTGGCAAGCAGCGCCTGGTCTTTCGCGAGCGTCGCCTGATCGCGTGCCAGTTGCGCCTTCAACGAGCGATCGTCCAGCGAGAACAGAAGGTCGCCAGCCTTCACCATCTGTCCGTCCTTGACCGCGATTGCGACGATCTGACTCGATATCCGCGCGTTGATGCTGACCACGGCAGGAGAGGACACAAAGCCGATGGCATAGCGCCGGACCGGGAAATCGGCTGTCGTAGCGGTGGCGGCAACCACCGAAGTCGAACGCGCGGCATTTGCCGCTGCAGCGGGCTTGTCCGCCGCCGCCGTCTGCTTCGCCGACAGCATCTGCTGAAGACCGCTCATCACGCTGGGCGAAAGATAGAGCCACGTCGCGGCAACGCAGGCTGCAGCGATCACCGCAAATACGATCTTTCCGCGCATCGACAAAAGGCCTCTCGATCCGACACGCCGTTCTCCGGTGGCGGTAGTCTAGCTCAACTCGCAGCCTCTTGCCGCGCTTTTGCCAGATAATAGAGGATGCCGAAGGCGAAAAAGGGCCAAAACCCGTCATTACGAAGATTTAATGTGCAGTGCACAATAAAACGGCAGCTAACGCAGCATCGGCCACAGCGTCGCCGCCAGCATCACGCCCATGGCGATGTTGAACCATTTGAGCCGCACCGCATCCGCCAGAAAACCGCGCAGCGCCATGCCGAAACCGGCCCAGGTCGAAATGCTCGGCAGCATGACGACGGCGAACGCGGCCGCGATCAGCACCACGGACACAAACGGGCGTTCCGGATTGGTATAGACGGCCATGGCTGTAATCGCCATCACCCAGGCCTTGGGATTGACCCACTGGAAAGCCGCAGCCTCGATGAAGCGCATCGGCTGGCCCTTCGCCTCGCCTTCGCCGCCGAGCGAGCGCGACATGGCGATCTTCCAGGCGAGATAAAGCAGGTAGAGGCCGCCGGCGATCTTCAACCCGGTGTGCAGCACCGGAAAGGCCGTCAACACGGCGCCAAGCCCGAAGCCTACCGCTAGCAACAGCACGAGGAAGCCGAAGCCGATGCCGAGCATGTGTGGTACGGTCTTGACCAAGCCGAAATTCACGCCCGATGCCAGAAGCATGAAGTTGTTCGGACCCGGCGTGATCGAGGTCACGAAGGCATAGACCAGCAGGGCGAAGAATGCGTCGAATGTCATGCCGTTCCCCTAATCAATGCGATCGGTGGCGAAGCGACGAGATAGAGCCAAGCTGGATGACTACATCCCTTGCGGGCCGCGGTTCATCGCCGCCACCCCGGTACGGCAGATCTCGACGAGCCCGAGCGGTTTCATGATGGCGATGAACTGATCGAGCTTGGAGCCCTTGCCGGTGATCTCGAAGATGAAATGCTCGGTATTGGCATCGATGACGCTGGCGCGGAATGCATCGGCGAGCCGGAGCGCCTCGACGCGGGCTTCACCGGTGCCGGCGACCTTGACCAGCGCGAGTTCCCGCTCCAGTGGCCGCTCCTGTCCGAATTCCTGCGACCGCACGGTGAGATCGACGACGCGGTGCACCGGCACGATGCGCTCGAGCTGGTGCTTGATCTGCTCCAGCACGTGCGGCGTGCCGCGCGTCACGATGGTGATGCGCGACAGGTGCTTTTCGTGCTCTGTTTCCGAGACCGTCAGGCTCTCGATGTTGTAGCCACGTCCGGAAAACAGGCCGATGACCCGCGCAAGCACGCCCGGCTCGTTGTCGACGAGGACCGAAAGCGTGTGGTTCTCTGGTTTTTCCGTCTCCTTGGCGATGAAATAGGCCGAGCCGGTCGGTTGCAACTGTGCGTTCATGACATGAATCTCGATTTCAATCTTTTGCGCTAATTCGCTGTTTTCGCACAGCTTCCTTGAACCAGGCTACACCAGTTCCCTGCCCTTGGCGTCGATCGCGTTGGCCACAGCTTCGTCCGTCGCCTCGTCAGGCAACAGCATCTCGTTATGCGCCTTGCCCGACGGGATCATAGGGAAGCAGTTGGCGAGCGTCGCCACGCGGCAGTCGAACAGGACGGGCTTCTTGACCGCGATCATCTCCTTGATGGCGTCGTCGAGCTCGTCCGGCTTGTCGCAGCGAATGCCGTGGCCGCCATAGGCTTCGGCGAGCTTGACGAAATCCGGCATCGCCTCGGTGTAGGAATGCGACAACCGGTTGCCGTGCAGCAGCTGCTGCCACTGCCGCACCATGCCCATATACTGGTTGTTGAGGATGAAGATCTTGATCGGCGCCTCGTGCTGCACTGCCGCGCTCATCTCCTGCATCGTCATCTGCACCGAAGCGTCGCCAGCGATATCGATGACCAGCGCATCCGGGTGCGCGATCTGCACGCCGAGCGCGGCCGGCAGGCCGTAGCCCATCGTGCCCAGTCCGCCAGAGGTCATCCAGCGGTTCGGCTTCTCGAAGTGATAGTGCTGTGCCGCCCACATCTGATGCTGGCCGACCTCGGTGGTGATGTAAGTGTCGAGGTCCTTGGTCAGCGCATAGAGCCGCTGGACGGCATATTGCGGCATGATCACCTCGTGGTTCATCTTGTAGGCGAGCGAATCCCGGGCGCGCCATTTGGCAATCTGCTCCCACCACGGGTGAAGCGCTTTCTTGTCGGCCTTGGCGGTTGCCCGCCACAGCCGCACCAGATCCTCCAGCACACGCCCGACATCGCCGATGATCGGCACGTCGGTGTGGACGTTCTTGTTGATCGACGACGGGTCGATGTCGATGTGGATCTTCTTCGAATTCGGCGAAAACGCCGTCAGCCGCCCGGTGATGCGGTCGTCGAAGCGCGCGCCGATGCAGAGCATGACGTCGCAATCGTGCATCGCCATGTTCGCTTCATACGTGCCGTGCATGCCCAGCATGCCCATCCAGTTCTTGCCCGACGCCGGATAGGCGCCGAGGCCCATCAGCGTCGAGGTGATGGGAAAGCCGGTGAGGTCGACCAGCTCGCGCAGCAGATGGCTCGCCTCCGGGCCGGAATTGATGACGCCGCCGCCCGAATAGATGATCGGCTTCCTGGCGCCGGCCATCAACTCGACCGCCGCCTTGATCTTTTCCAGGTCGCCCTGGACCTTCGGCTGGTAGCTGGTGCGCGGCGCCGTCTGCGGTGGGACATAGATACCCCTGGCGAACTGAACGTCCTTCGGGATGTCGACGACGACCGGACCGGGGCGACCCGTCGTTGCCACATGGAAGGCCTCGTGGATCGTTGCCGCGAGCTCGTTGACGTCTTTCACCAGCCAGTTGTGCTTGGTGCAGGGCCGCGTGATGCCGACCGTGTCGCACTCCTGGAACGCATCCGAGCCGATCAGCGAAGTCGGCACCTGGCCGGTCAGGCAGACCAGCGGGATCGAGTCCATCAGCGCGTCCTGCAATGGCGTCACCGCATTGGTGGCGCCCGGCCCGGAGGTCACCAGCATGACGCCGGCCTTGCCGGTCGAGCGCGCGTAGCCTTCCGCCGCGTGGCCCGCGCCCTGCTCGTGGCGAACGAGGATGTGCTCGACCTCGTCCTGCTGGAAGATTTCATCGTAGATTGGCAGAACCGCGCCGCCCGGATAGCCGAAAACATGCTTGACGCCATTGTCCTTCAGCGCCTGCACCACCATTTCGGCGCCTGTCATTTCAGTTTTTGGCATTTCGCCCCGCTCATTCTGTCCACTGCTCATCGGTCTGGTCCCATACTGTTCGCCGTCGGGCGATTGCTGGTCGTTTAGTCGTATTTCGGGCAATAAAAAAGGCCCCCGAGGGAGCCTGTGTCTTGCGCATGGGAGGTCACCGCCCGGCGGTTACACCGCCTTGCCCACGCGCTTTCCTACGAGAATGAGTGCCTTTTTCATGGTGGCGGACAATAGAATTGGTTTGACGCCGCTGTCAACGGCGAATGTGCACGGGCCGGATCAGGCTGCACCAATGCGTTTCCAATAGATGAGGGTGGCTGTGAGCCCCCCATGCGGCTTCAGCGCATAATCCGGTATTTCGCCGGCCAGCGTGAAGCCGAGCTTTTCATAGAGGCCGGAAGCCCCCTCCTCTTTTGCCGTGTCGAGGATCAACAGGGTGCGGCCTTTCTCCATGGCAACGACTTCCGCCGCCTCCATCAGGCGGGTTGCTATGCCCTTGCCGCGGTAATCGAGGCGGGTCATCAGCTTGGCGATCTCGGCCCGGTGCGGCTGGTTGGGAGGGCAGGCGAGCAGCAAGGTGACGGTGCCGACCAGCGCCTCGCCGTTCCAGGCTCCAAGCACCGCCCTTTCGCCTCTGGCGGCCGCTTGAAGCGACTTGTTCCAGAAGGCCGCGGCCGTCTCCGGCGCCAGCAGATGCATGAAGCTGACCGAGCCGCCGGCAGCGACTGTACCGATCAGCAGATCCGCCAGCATTTTTTGCGTCCCGTCAGTACCGGTGAGTGGCCTGATTTCGATCGAACTCATGTGGTTCCCCTGCGCCGTCTATCACTCGAAATGACTGGTCCGCTTCCGCTTCCTGGCCCGGCGGATTTCCGCGATGCGATCGGCGTCTTCCTCTTGCAGATGTCGCCCGCGTTCCAGCAGTTCGAGCGTGTATTCCTCATAGGTCAGGCCCAGCCGCTCGGCCTTGTCCAGCCGCATCAGCATGACCTCGCGGCTCGGCACTTTCCATGCCTGGGCATAGGCGGTCCGCCAGGCAAGAAAGACATAGGGATCGCCCTTGCCCCAGGGCGGACCGTTATAGTCGTCGAGCGGCGGACCGCCATTGTCGGAGCGTTTCGGACGACGCGCCTTCACCTCAGCTCCTGGCCAACGCAACCAGATAGTCGGCGGCGTCCGGGCCCGGAGCGTGAAAGACGCAATCGGATGGCGCGCCGAGCGCCAGGCAGTCGCCGGGTTCGAGCCTGTGAACGATTTCGCCCTCGGTGAATTCCAGCCGCCCGGAGATCATCCAGATCTGTTGCCTGATGAAGGCATAGGACGCCGCCGGGAAACTTACCTTGGCGCCCGCCGGCAGTTGGACTCGGATCAGTTCGAGCGGCATGTCCGAAACCGGCGAAAGGTGCCGCCGCACATAACCGGTAGCCGGATCGCTCCAGACCGGCTGGTCACGTTCGCGAAGCAGGCCACCGCCTTGCAATTCCGCCCTTGCTATCAAAGTGGAGAGCGTCATGCCGAAGGCGGCCGCAATGCGCACGAGGAGTGCCGCCGTCGGGCTGGTCATGCCGCGCTCTATCGTGCTCAGCATGGCTTTCGAGACATCGGACCGCTCCGCCAATTCAGCCAGGGACCAGCTGCGAACCACCCTTTCGGCATGTATTCTTCTGCCGATGGACGAAGATATATCGTTCGCTATATCATCCATTAATCCGATATATCGAAAATTCTTCTACGAAGCAACGACCGTTTCGTCCAGTTTTCGCAAACTCCTTAATGTCCGCTAAACCATCCCGCCTCATCCCACCTTAACCCCGTTCGCCTAGGCTCATCGCTTGGGAAAAGGGGACCCGGCCTGTCCATGCTCGTTGAACGCGAAGCCTCCATTGGAGAACCGACTTTGCTGGAGCGCCGCAGGGCGGAGCAGAACGACAAGCGGATTCTGGGCAATGTCGTGCAATGCGATGGCGCGCGCGCCACCATCAGCGCCTATGCCGACGATATCGAAGGCACGGTCACCGGCCTGTGGAGCGTCGGCAAGATGATCTCGATCAATCTCGGCACATCACGAACCGTCGGCCTCGTCTACGAAATCGGCAAGTCGGATCGTGCCTGGAGCAGCGAGGGCCAGAATCCGATCGAGGTCAGCATCGAATTGATCGGCGAGGTGCGCGACGGTGCCGAACCCGGCGCGAAGCCGGTCTTCGACCGTGGCATCACGACCTATCCGCATATCGGCGCCATTGCCCATCGAATCCGCAGCCGCGACCTGCAGGCCGTCTACGATCTCGCCGGTCGTCATTCGATCACCATCGGCACGCTGTCGCAGGACGAGGCCATCGACGCCAATATCGCCATCGACGATACGCTGGCGCGCCATTTCGCCATTGTCGGCACCACCGGGGTCGGCAAATCGACCGCCGTGTCGCTGCTCTTGCGCAAGTCTATCGCCGCCCGGCCCGACCTGCGCGTGCTAATCCTCGATCCACACAACGAGTTCGCCGCGTCGTTGCCCGAATATTGCGTCAGGGTCGATTCGACGACGCTCGACCTGCCCTTCTGGATGTTCAAGCTCGAAGAATTTGCCGAAGTGCTGTTTCGCGGCCGCGAGACGGTCCCGGAAGAGGTCGACGCCTTGCGCGATCTTATTCCCGCGGCCAAGAACCTCTACCGCAATCCTAACTCCGGCAACTTTCTACGGCGCAGCACCGATGCGCTGACCGCCGACGCGCCGGTGCCCTATCGCATTGCCGACCTCATCAAGCTGGTCGACGAGCGCATGGGATTGCTGGAAAGCAAGAACGATCGCCCGACCCTCAGGTCACTGAAGACACGCATCGAATTGGCGGCATCCGATCCGCGCTACCGTTTCATGTTCAACTCGCGCCTGATCGAAGACACCATCCACGAGACGATCGGCAACATTTTCCGCGTGCCGCATCACGGCCGCCCGGTGACCTGCTTCGAAATGGCCGGCATGCCGTCCGAGGTGGTCAATTCCGTTTGCTCGGTGCTGGCGCGGCTGGCCTTCGACCTGGCATTGTGGAGCGAAGGCCGCCTGCGGCTGCTCTTCCTGTGCGAGGAAGCGCATCGCTACATGCCCGCCGATCCGCGCCTCGGTTTCGCGCCGACACGGCACGCGCTGTCGCGCATCGCCAAGGAAGGCCGCAAATATGGCTGTTATCTCGGCGTCGTCACCCAGCGCCCGGGCGAACTCGACCCGACCATCCTGTCGCAGTGCTCGACGTTTTTTGCCATGCGGCTCGCCAACGAGCAGGACCAGGCGATCATCCGCTCGGCGATCGCCGATTCCTCGGCTTCGACGCTGGCGTTCCTGTCTTCCATGGGCCAGCGCGAGGCCATCGCCTTCGGGGAAGGCGTGGCGACGACGATGCGGATGAAGTTCGAAAAGCTCTCCGAGGATTTGATCCCCGGCACGGCCAAGCGCGAGAATGCCTTGCCGTCCGAAACCGGCGACGAGGTCGACCTCGTGGCGATCGTCGAACGGCTGCGCAACGTGCCGAAATCACAGCAGGCAATGCCTTTCGCGGAAGTCGTCGATCCGGGCCGGCAGGCCGGCGATTCGGACTACCGCAAACCGTCGGCCGCACGCACCCAGCGGAACGACGATTTCGACTTGCGCTACGGCCTCAAGCCGGCGACCTTCGGGCTGCGTCCCCCAGAATGATTGAGCCGAGCGACTTTTAGGCAGCGCTCGCAGATATCACAGCTGAGCTTCGATGGCTGTCTTGTCTATAATTGACCACACCTGGCGAATTTTCCCTCTCTGAAACTCATAGAATACGTTCTCGGCAAACGAAATTCTCTTCCCGCTTACATCGAGCCCAAGGAACGTTCCCCTTGGCGCGCAGTCGAAGCTTAGCCGGCTCGCTATATAAGGCGGATCGGCAACCAATAGCTGAATGTCGAAGTAAAGGTCCGGAATTTCGTCGAAGTCTCTCACCAACATTTCGAGATAGCCGGACAATCCGAGCTTGCGACCGTTGTGAGTCACCTCATCATGAACAAACCGCCCCAGATTTGGCCAATCCTGCTTGTTTAGACATGCAATATAGCCCCGGTAAAGATCGGAGAGGTCGGATTTAGTCACGGCAACACCTCTATTTCCGGCAAGCTCCGCAAAGGCAGCATCTCAGCTTGACTGGGTGACGTCGGTCTGCGTGCATCGGAAACGCAGAAAACGATACCAGACGGCCAGCATCACGAATTCAATGACGGAATTTCAGGCGCAGACGCGGTTGCGACCTTGCCTCTTCGCCTCATAGAGCTGGCGATCGGCGCGGCGATAGAACTCCTCGGCGGTTTCCTTGCGATCCCAGACGGCAAGCCCGACGCTGGTGGTGATTTTCAGTCGGACATTGCCTGTCAGCACCGACATGTTGGCGATCGCCTTGCGGATGCGCTCGGCGAATTTGGATAGCAGCTCGGCGTCCATATTGGGCGTGACCACCGCGAACTCCTCGCCGCCCAGGCGCGCCACCACGTCGTGATAACGTGTCATGTCCTTGAGACAGTTGGCGACGGCCCGCAACACCTCGTCGCCGACATCGTGGCCGTGGCTGTCGTTGACCTGCTTGAAATGGTCGAGGTCGAGGATCATCAGCCCTACTGGTTTCTCGATGCGACGGAACTCTTCGAGATATTCCTTCAGCGCATCGTCGAAGTAGCGCCGGTTCTGCATGCCCGTGAGGCTGTCGGTGAGCGCCGCATGCTCCAGCGTCTCCGAACGCGCGCTGAGCGAAACGGTCATGGCGCGCAGCTTGCCTTCTTCCGTCGCCTGCTTTCGGATCAGCGGGTAGATGAAGAAAATGCCGAAGAACAGCGCAGTCGTTAGCAGCACGCCGGTCGCAAACAGCAGCTTGTTGAGATAGATGATTTCATCGAGTTCCGAAGGCGTATTGCTAATGTCGGCGGCCAAGGTTTGCAGGAGCCCATAGGCGTAAAGCGTCACCAGGCCGGCGGCCAGGATCACAAAAATAAATACGAAAAAGGCTGATTCCGCCTTGTGGAAACGCATCTGCTCCCCGTTGGAAAGTTCCTATCGATCTTATGGCATGCGCGAACTTACGGACAGTTAACCTGGACAACTTCAACGCGAAATGTCCCCTCGGCGTCGACTTTTCAGGTTGCGCTCGAAGGAGGGGGTGAGAGCATCGAGTCGATCCCCTTACCAGGACGCAATCTCCGCCATTCCGGGCCTAATTGGTGCCTGAACCAGGTCGCCTGCCGTTTGGCATATTGCCGCGTGGCGATTTTCGCACGCTCGATGGCCTCGGGAAAACTGATGGCGCCGGCCAGCGCGGCCTGAAGCTCGCGAACACCGATTGCTTTCATCGCCGGCAGGTCGGGATCGAGGCCGAGCGCTGAAAGCTGTTTCACCTCGTCCAGTGCCCCCTTGTCCAGCATTCGGTCGAAGCGGGCATCGATCCGCTCCACCAGCGCCGCTCGCTCCGGCTCGATGACGAAAAAGCGCGCGCTGCTCCTGTCGATCAACGGCCGGCCACGCGCGGCCTGCCAGTCCAGGATGGAACGGCCCGACGCGTCGAGCACCTCCAGCGCCCGCACGATGCGCTGGCCATCCGTCGGCTTCAGCATCATGCCGGCCGCAGAATCCTCGCGCAACAGGATGCGGTGCAATCTCACTGCACCCTGTTCCTGGAGCTCGTAGCGCCAGCGATCACGGATCGATTTCGGAATGTCGGGCATCTCCGAGATACCTTCCGTGAGCGCCCGGAAATAAAGCCCGGTGCCGCCGACGAAAATCACTGGCCGCCCCGAAAGCGTGCCGTCGTCGATCAGCTTTATGACATCACGCAACCAAGCGCCGGTGGAATAGGCGGTGGACGGGTCGACGTGTCCATAAAGAAAGTGGGGGACGCGGGCGAGTTCGGCAGGACCAGGCCGTGCCGTCAGCACGTCGAGCACCGAATAGCCTTGCATGGAATCGGTGTTGATGATGACACCGCCATTGCGCTCGGCGAGGTCGAGTGCGAGCGCCGACTTGCCGCTGGCGGTCGGCCCGGCTATCAGGATCGCGTTCTTCACGCGGCCTTCGCCCGCCTGTCCGCTGGAATTTTCGATGCCGCTGATCGCCACGCTTCTATCCCATCCCGCCGGCCGCGCATTGACGTCGACGCTAGCGAATATGGCCTCGCGGTCGGTCGGCGCAAGCGCTGTTCGCTGGCTGGCCGAAGGCATCGCCTGCGAACTCGACTTGCCGGAGACCGCCGACGCTTCCGAAATAACGGCGCGCCTGCAGGCCGCGCTTGCTTCCGAACCGATCGACGTGGCCGTCCAGCCGGCTGAGAACAGGCGCAAGAAGATCCTGATCGCCGATATGGATTCGACGATGATCGACCAGGAGTGCATCGACGAGCTTGCCGACGAGATCGGCGTCAAGGATCGTGTCGCCGCCATTACGGCGCGATCGATGAACGGCGAGATCGCATTCGAGCCGGCCTTGCGCGAGCGCGTGGCGCTGCTCAAGGGTCTCGATGCCGCAATCATCGACCGCATCATCGACAATCGCCTGACGCTGGCCTCCGGCGGCCGCACGCTCGTCCAGACAATGGCGGCCAGCGGCGCCTGGACGGCGCTGATTTCCGGTGGTTTCGACATCTTCACCACCCGCATCGCAGCATTGCTCGGCTTTCACGAAAATCACGCCAACCGCCTGATCGAGCAGGATCGCCGCTTCACCGGTTTGGTCGCCGAACCGATCCTCGGCCGCGCCGCCAAGGCCGAAGCCCTTATCGAGATTTCCGCCCGCCTCGGCCTGACGCCTGCCGATGCCATTGCCGTCGGCGACGGCGCCAACGATCTCGACATGATCCGTCTTGCCGGCATCGGCGTCGCCTTGCATGCCAAGCCGGCCGTGGCAGCCGAGGCAAAGATCCGCATCGACCACGGCGACCTCACCGCCTTGCTTTATCTGCAGGGTTATCGCCGGGAGGAATTTGTCGAATGACGCCGATCCGCACCGAGCGCCTGATCCTGCGCAACTGGGAAGATCGTGACCGCGATCTCTTCCATCGCATCAATTCCGACGAGCGCGTCATGGAATTCTTTCCGTTTCGGCGCGACCGTGCCCAGGCTAACGCCAAGATGGATGAGTTGCGCGCGGCTATCGATCGCGACGGCTTCGGCTTCGCGGCCGCTGAGATCGCAGCCACAGGTGAATGCATCGGCTTCGTCGGCATAACCCGAACCGATCATTTGCCATTCCTGCCGCCCGGCACGATCGAGATCGGCTGGCGGCTGGCACCCGAATTCTGGGGCCGCTTCTATGTCACCGAAGCAGCCGAAGCCTGGCTCACCTATGGCTTTGAAAGACTTTGCCTCGACGAAATCGTGTCCTTCGCAGTCAAGGATAACAGCCGGTCCACTGCCGTCATGGAGCGCCTGGGCATGATCGCCGACCCGGCCTCCGACTTCGACCATCCCGGTGTTCCGGACAGCCACACCGCACTCAGGCGACATGTCTTCTACAGGCTGCCACGCACAGACTGGCAGGCAAGAAAAAAGGCGACCCGCTAGCCGCCCTTTTCCTTTTCAACATCAGAGTGTTGCAGGCGCTTCCGGACTCAATCCATCCGGATTGTCACAAACCTCAGCTCGCCGGTCTTCGACGCCAGCATCAAAAGCGCGTTCTTGCGCCCCTGCTCCTTCAGCGCACCGATCCGGTCCATGACGTCCTTGGGCGTCGCGACCGATTCCTGCGCGATCTCGGTGATCACCTCGCCCGGCTGGATGCCGCGTTCGGCCGCCGCCGAATCCTTGGTGACGTCGGTCACGACGACGCCGGAAACGTCGGCGGCGATGCCGAATTTCGTGCGCGTCTCGTCATTGAGCTCGCCGATCGTCATGCCGAGCACGGAAGCCGTCGAAACCGCAGGTGCCTTGTCGGCATCATCCTGGTCGGTGTTGCCGTTTTCACCGCCGCTGGCGAGCTTTTCGCCGTCTTCGAGCCGGCCGAGCGTCACCTTGACCGTCTGCTCGACTCCTTTGCGCACGATGATCACGTCGACCGCCTTGCCGACCGGGCTTTCCGCCACGACGCGCGGCAGGTCGCGCATTTCATGGATGTCCTTGCCATCGAACTTGATGATGACGTCGCCGGCCTGGATGGTGCCGTTGTCGACCGGCCCACCCTTGATGACGCCGGCGACCAGCGCGCCCTTGGCGGTCGCCATGCCCAGGCTTTCGGCAATGTCGTCGGTCACCGGCTGGATGCGCACGCCGAGCCAGCCGCGCCGCGTCTCGCCGAACTGGCGAAGCTGGTCGACGACGCCTGAGGCAAGCTGCGACGGGATCGAGAAGCCGATGCCGATCGAGCCACCCGACGGCGAGATGATTGCCGTGTTGATGCCGATAACCTCGCCGCTGCTGTTGAACAGCGGTCCACCGGAATTGCCGCGGTTGATCGCGGCATCGGTCTGGATGAAGTCGTCATACGGGCCCGAATTGATGTCGCGATTGCGCGCCGAGACGATGCCGACTGTCACCGTGCCGCCGAGACCGAACGGATTGCCGATCGCCATTACCCAGTCGCCGACACGCATCTTGTTGGAATCGCCAAACTTCACAGCCGTCAGCCTGTGCCCTTTCGGATCGACCTTCAGCACCGCGACGTCGGTCTTGGTGTCGGTGCCGACCAGCGTCGCCTTGAGCGTCACACCGTCGGAGAAATTCACCTCGATGTCGTCGGCATCGGCAATGACGTGGTTGTTGGTCACCACGATGCCCTGCTCGGCGTCGACCACAAAGCCGGAGCCTAGCGACTGCACCTTTTGCCCGCCGCCGCCCTTGTCGCCGCCACGGTTCTTGAAGAAATCGTCGAAGAAGTCCTGGAAGGGTGAGCCTTCCGGGAGCTGCGGCATCGGCACCGCGCCCGGCCCCTCAGTGCCCTTCACCGTCTGCGAAGTCGAGATGTTGACCACCGCGCCGAGCAGGCCGGCGGCGAGATCGGCAACCGAGGGCGGCCCGTCGGCTGCCATCGTCGGCGTCACGAAAGACGGAACGGCAACGGCGCCGACCAGAAGCGCAGCGGCCCCGGCGATGAACGTCCGCCTCGCTGCACGCAGAAGGGTGGTGGATGTCATCGAAAGGCCTCCGGGTGTTCTAAAAAAGCGCTTCGGCAAAACGCCGCGTCGCGTCATGTTGGCAAGAAATAAGGCACGTTTGCGGCTATGGCTACCGCCAGAGGATAAATCCTCCGTTACGCCGGCTTCCCCTGCACCGGCCCTACTGGCCGGTGCCTGGCTGTGCCGCTGGCGCGGGAACGGCCGGCGCTGGCGGTGGTGCTGCAGGCGTTTCCTTGCTGTTCGGATCGCGGAAAAAGCGGAAGAACTCGGAATTCGGCGACAGCACCATCGTCGTTCCGGTGCTGTTCAACGCAGTGCCATAGGCATTCATCGACCGATAGAAATCGAAGAAGGCCGGATCGCGCTGATAGGCCCCGGCAAATGTGGCACTGCGCTGGGCTTCACCTTCACCGCGCAGGATTTCAGACTCTTTCTGCGCTTCCGCGACGATTTCGACCACTTCGCGGTCGGCGCGAGCCCTGATCCGCTGCGCTGCCTCATTGCCTCGCGCCCTCAGCCGCTCGGCTTCGGCGAGACGTTCGGCCTTCATGCGGTCGAAGGTCTGCTGCGAGACTTCGGCCGTGAGATCGGTGCGGCGGATGCGGACATCTTCGATTTGCAGGCCAAGCGAGGTGGCATCGGGCCTCAGCTGATCGCGCACCTCGCGCATCATCACGGCGCGCTCTTCCGAGAGTGCCGCCTCGAAGTCGCGCAGGCCGTAGACGCGGCGCAAGGCGGCGTCGAGACGCGTCCTCAGCCGGGCCTCGGCCAGTTCGATCTGGCCGGAGACCGCGGCGCGGAACACACGCGGATCCGAGATACGATAGGCGATAAAGGCATCGACCTCATAGAACTTGCCACCCGAAACCTGAACGCGGATATTGTCGAGGTCGAAGCGCAGGACCCTGTTTTCGATCAGCTGCACGGTATCGGCATCGAAGAAGGAGAATGGAGCTTTGAAATAGATGCCCGGCTGGTTCTTGACGTCGACGATTTCGCCGAACCTGAGCACCAGCGCCTGCTGGCGCGCATTGACGACGAAGACCGACGAATAGAGCAGGAACAGGATGACCGCGGCGATGACCGCAATGACGGGAAGACGGTTGGCCATCACTGGTTTCCTCCGGTGGCCGGTGCCGGCGCCTTCTGCTGCAATGCCGGCAGCGGCAGGTAGGGAACCACCCCTTGCCCGTTGCCTTGCTCGACAATGACCTTGCTCGAATCCTTCAGCACCCTCTCCATCGTTTCCAGGTAAAGCCGCTTGCGCGTCACTTCCGGCGCCTTGGCATATTCGTCATAGACCGAGATGAAGCGCTGCGCCTCGCCTTCGGCCTCCTGCACGACCCGGTTCTTGTAGGCGGCCGCGTCTTCGCGGATCTGTGCGGCCGCGCCGCGCGCCTGGCCGAGCTTCTGGTTGGAATACTGATTGGCCTGCTCGACGAATTTGTCCTCGTCCTGTTCGGCGCGCTGCACCTCGTCGAACGCGTCTGCCACCTCGCGCGGCGGCGCGGCGTCCTCGATCGAAATGGCGTTGACGTTGAGGCCGGCCTTATAGCCGTCCAGCGTCGTCTGGATGATCTCACGCACCGACGCCGCAATCCCTTGCCGGTCGTCGCGGAAAATGTCCTGCGCCGGGCGCCGGCCGACTGCTTCGCGCATCGCGCTTTCGGCGACCTGCTGCAGCATGCCGTCCGGGTCGGACACGTCGAACAGATAGGCCTTAGGGTCGGAGACCTGATAGGCCACAGAGAACTGCACATTGACGATGTTCTGGTCGCCGGAAAGCATCAGGCCGTTGCCGCTGGAACTGCCGCCGCCGATACTGACAAGCTGCTCGGCGATGTTGGCGGTCTCGACCGTTTCGATGGGCCACCAATGGAAATGCAGGCCAGGCTGCGAGAGCTCCGCCTTCGGCTGGCCGAACCTGAGTTCCACCGCAACTTCGTCGGGCTGCACTGTGTAGACCGCCTTGAACGCCCATAGCACCACCAGCGCCGCAGCTATCAGCCCGAACACGGCCGGGCTCGCGCCACCGCCGCCCGGCAGTGCGCGCCGCAGCCTGTCCTGCCCACGCCGGATTATATCCTCGAGATCGGGAGGCGAGCCCTGCGGGCCGCTGGGTCCCTTGGGTCCCTGTCCCCAAGGTCCCTGATTGTTGCCGCCGCCCCACGGGCCGCCGCCGCCGCTCTTGTCGTTCCAGGGCATGAATGTCCTTTCGCTTGGAATTCCCTCGAGCGCCGGCTCGCCGGCGCAAAATCCAATATTATTCTTCTATAGGGATGCAACGGCACGCTTTCAACGCGATCGGCTGCCGTCACGGTCCACCTTTGGGTCCATTTAGACCTGTCGCGACGCTTTGTCGTCTTCAATTCACGTCGCGGCGCCGCTCGTAAACCGAATAGCGTGTCGCATGGCTGTCCTTCTCACCGGCCTCAACCTCCTGTGAGCGGACGATCCGCCATAGCGCCGGGTCGATCGGCGGGAAATGGGCGTCGCCGTCGACCGCGGCCAGAACATGGGTGACGTGCAGCCGATCGGCCAGCGGCAGCGCCTGAGCATAGATCTCGCCGCCGCCGATGACGCAGATCTCGTCCGCACCGGCCATACAGCGCCCGCGCACCGTCGCCAGCGCGATTGCGTCCTCGATCGAGTGCGCGACTTCGACGCCCTCGGCGCGCCATGCCCTGTCCCGCGTCACCACGATGTTGAGCCTGCCCGGCAATGGGCGGCCGATGCCTTCATAGGTCTTGCGGCCCATGATGATGGGCTTGCCCATCGTATCGGCTTTGAACCGCTTGAGATCGGTGGACAGCCGCCACGGCAACCCACCCTCGCGCCCGATCACGCCGTTCTCGGCGATGGCGACATAAATCGCGAGGTCCATCAGCCGCCGTTCCCGCCATCGGATGGCTCCAGCAGCAATATGTCGATGTCGTGCTCGGGGTAGAAGTTCTGCGCCTTCATCTCGAACGTCGTCGGTCCGACCTTCCTGACGTTTTCGCCGCAAAACGAGACCAGGTTCTTCGGATCGTCCTTGTCGACGGTCAGCTTGAACGTGCCGATGTTTCCCGACGCCCAGTTGCCGCCCGTGGTCAGGATATAGGCGATGCGGTTCTCGAAATATTTGGGGTAGCCGTCGGGATCGTCCTTGGCTGCCTTACGCACGGCGTTTTCGAAGGCATCGTCCATGCAGTAGCGTGTCTTGTAGGCGGCATACTGGCCCTGGAACTGGCCGTCATAGAAGAAGCTGACCGAGGAGGTGCCGCCGACGCTCGGCTTGTAGCGATGCGAGACATGGACCGCCTTGTTGGCCGGAAAGGTCGAGCGCCACCAATAGGTCGAGCGCAATTGCCAGAACGGCGTATAGACGGTCTTCATGCCCGAACCGTCGTCGGCTGTGTCCTCGATGATGATGCCGCGGTTGACCCAGTCGTCGGCGACCGCTTGCGGCAGCTTTGCCAGCGCTGCCTTGGCCGCGTCGCCGAACGGATAGAACGGCACGCCCTGCGCCTTCAGGTCGGCGCCGATATCGATGCCGAGCGCGAACGCTTTCTGCTCGAGCTGCGGCTTTGCCGGCACCCCGTCGATCGTCACTTCCAAGCCGAGGAAATTGTCGCTCTGCGCCTCCGGAATCGCCGGGATTTCTTCGGGATCGCCTTCGATGTCGGGCATCGGAAAGGCGACGATTGCATCGACATCCTTGTCGGTGTTGTTGCGGAAGACGTAATCGACCGTCACTTTTTCCGGCGAGATGTAGAGATCCTCGCTTTCCATCGCCACCGCATCGCTGCGCGAAAGGATCAGCCCACCGGTGCCGAGTTCGGCAACCGAATCATTGGCGAGCGCAGGCGTAGCCGAGAGCGCCAACGCTGCGGTCAGGACGTAACGGAACATGGAAACTCCCCCGGCGAAAATGCCAACATGACTCTAGCTGTTCAATGTGGCGTTTCAAAGCCTTTCGGCAAACGCGCCGGCGCCTGCCAGCATGTCATGCCGGTCTAGACACGCCGGCCCCGATCGGGCAGGAGTTCGCCCATGCGCAAGCTTCTTGTCATCGGCATCGGCGCCGGCAATCCGGAGCACATGACGGTCCAGGCCATTAACAGCCTCAACCGGGCCGACGTTCTGTTCATTCCCGACAAGGGCGCCAAGAAGAACGATCTCGCCGAATTGCGCCGCCAGATCTGCGACCGCTTCGTCACTAACCCAAACTCGCGCCGCGTTGAATTCGATGTGCCGGTGCGCGCCGAGCCGGCGCCTTCCTACCGCTCGACTGTCGACGACTGGCACGAGGCGATCGCCGCGATCTACGAAGGCCTGATCCGCGACGAACTCCCCGAAGATGGCTGCGGCGCCTTCCTGATCTGGGGCGATCCGTCGCTCTACGACAGTGCGCTGCGCATCCTGGAGCGCGTACGCCTGAGAGGCAATGTCGCGTTCGAGCTGGAGGTCATCCCCGGCATCACCGCCATCCAGGCACTCGCAGCCAGCCACAAAATGGCATTGAACCGGATCGGCGACGCCATTTTGATCACCACCGGCCGCCGGCTCGCCGAGGAAGGTCTGCCCGAAAACGCCGGCAGCACCATCGTCATGCTGGACGGCAAATGCGCCTTCAACACGCTGGACGACAAAGACGTCACCGTCCACTGGGGCGCCTATCTCGGCACGGCCGACGAGATCGTCATCTCGGGCCGGATTGGCGACGTCGGCGACGAGATCGTGAGCACCCGTGAGGAGGCCCGCCGGACAAAAGGCTGGATCATGGACACCTATCTGCTGCGCAAGCCCGGCGAGCCTGAGGAGTAGCAAGGATCACGCGCGGCATGAATTCCGCCGAGTTCACGCAGCGTCGATCTCGGCCTGCAGCGCCTCCATATGTGCCGCCGCTGCTGAAGACGCGGCCCGCTCGATGGCGCGGAAGCGGCTGACGACCGCCAAGCCCACCGAGGTCAACTGAGCGCCGCCGCCTTTCTTGCCGCCCGTCTGTGCCGCAACCAGCGGTTTACCGAACACGCGGTTCATGTCTTCGACCAGATCCCAGGCGTGCTTATAGGACATCTCCATGCCGCGCGCCGCAGCCGAAATCGAGCCGAAGGCGGCGATCTGTTCCAGAAGCTCGATCTTGCCCGGCCCGATGCGGCCATCTGGATCGAGATTTATCCGCAAACTCAGCGACGGCATTTGCTCCTCCGCAGTCATGCGATTCTACAAGTTCTCCAGCGATACCGCTATTCCAAAATGATATAGCGACAATATCCGCCGTTCACCCATCCGCCTCGGCCGGCAAGCCGGCGCCGGTATTCGCCCGGTCGAAGCTCACTGTCTTGACCACCGCGAAGACTTTTCGACCAGGCCGAAGCCCCAGCGTCTGCCGCGACTGTTCGGTGATGCGGGCAAGCACGGTTGCGCCATTGCAGTCGAGGCCAATCTCGACCGTAGGCCCTTCGCCCGGCTCTATCGCCACAATCGTGCCCGGCAGTATGTTGAGCGCGCTGAGGCCGACCGGCTGCTCGGTGGCGATCATCACGTCGCGGGCACGGATGCGGACGCGCACCGGCGCACCGATCGGCGTTGCCAGAAGTGGCACCCGGATCTCGCCCGCCGCTGAGCCAAGCACGGTCATGCCAAACGCCTCGTCGTGGCGCAGAACCGCGGTATCCAGCACGGCACCGCCCTCGCCGCGCTCTTCGGCCGGCAATAGATCCAGACGCTGCATGATCGCTCCGGTCGGACCGGAAGCGGCGACCTGTCCTTGCATCAGCACCACGACGTCGCTCGCCAGCCGCGCCACTTCGGCGATCGAGTGGCTGACATAGACGATCGGGATTTTCGTCTCGTCGCGCAGCCGCTCGATATAAGGCAAGATCTCGGCCTTGCGCGCCTCGTCGAGCGAAGCCAGCGGCTCGTCCATCAGCAGCAATTTCGGACTGGCAAGCAGCGCCCTGCCGATTGCCACGCGCTGCTTCTCGCCGCCGGAGAGTTTTGCCGGCCGCCGGTCGAGCAAATGACCGATGCCGAGCAGTTCGACCACACCATTGATATCGGCGTAACGCTCGGCAGCCGGCGTGAACCAGCGGCCATAGCGCAGATTGCTCGCCACGCTCATATGCGGAAACAGCCGCGCATCCTGGAACACCATGCCGATCCGCCGCTTGTGCTTCGGCACGAACAGGCCTGCATCGCTATCGACCAGCACGCGGCCCTCGGCCGCGATACGGCCTTTGTCGGGGCGGATCAGCCCGGCAATCAAATTGATCAGCGTCGTTTTTCCGGAGCCGGAAGGCCCGAACAGCGCAGTCAGCCGCCCGGCACTTTCGAAGCGGGCATCGACGGTGAAGTCGCCAAGCCGGTGGCTGATGTCGACCTGAACCGTCATTCGATGTCCATCCGCCGGCCGACGCGCCGCGCCAGCACTTCCGAGGCAACAAGTGCCGCCATCGAGATGACGATCGAGATCAGCGTCAGCCTGAGTGCGCCGGGGTCGCCGCCGGGAACCTGCGTGAAAGTGTAGATCGCCGACGGCAGCGTCTGCGTCTCGTTCGGAATGTTGGAGACAAAGGTGATCGTCGCGCCGAATTCGCCCATTGCCTTGGCGAAGGAGAGGATCGCACCGGCGATCAGCCCGGGCAGGATCAGCGGCAGGGTGATCGTGCCGAATACCCATAGCGGATTGGCGCCGAGCGTGCCGGCGGCCGCCTCGATTTTACGGTCGACCGCCTCGATCGACAGCCGGATGGCCCGCACCATCAGCGGAAAACCCATTACGCCGCAGGCGAGCGCGGCGCCGGTCCAGCGAAAGGAAAAAACGATGCCGAAATGTTCGGCCAGGAAAGCGCCGGCCGGACCACGCTTGCCGAAAGTCAAAAGCAATAAATAGCCGGTCACCACCGGCGGCATGATCAGCGGCAGATGCACCAGCCCGTTGAGCAGTGTCTTGCCCCAGAACTGGCCACGGGCGAGCACAAGGGCGATCGCTATGCCCGGCGGCAGGCTGGCAATCATCGCCACGGTCGCCACTTTGATGGATAGCCGGACGGCATTCCATTCGTTGGGAGCGAGATCCAGCAGCCAGCTCATGCTCAGGGCCGTTCGTCAGTTGCTCGGCGCCAGGATTGTAAAACCTTGCGCCTTGAAGAGTTCGCCAGCCTTGGCGGATTGCAGGCATTTCAGGAATGCCGGGGTATTCTTGCCCTTCGAATCGGCAAGCTGGGCGACTGGATAGATGATTGGCGGATGGGTACCCGCGGGGAAAGTGCCGATCACCTTCACGCCGGGCTCCGCATGCGCATCCGTGGCATAGACGACGCCAAGTGCTGCCTCGCCGGTCGACACCAGTTTTAGGGCGGCGCGCACATTCTCGGCCTGCGCCACCTTGCCTTCGACCGAAGACCAGACACCGAGCGATTCGAGCGCCGCCTTGCCGTATTTGCCGGCCGGCACCGCCTTGACATCGCCCATGGCAAGTTTGCCGTCACCGACCAGCCCGGCAAGATCGAACCCCTTTTCAATCCTGGCCTCGACCTTGGAATCCTGCGGCGCAATCAGCACGATCTGGTTGCCAAGCAGTTTCACTTCGGTTTCGGGCTTGGTCAGCTTCCTGTCGGAAAGATATTTCATCCAGTCGAGATCGGCCGAGATGAACAGGTCTGCCGGCGCGCCGCTTTCGATCTGCCTGGCCAGCGCCGAGCTCGCCGCGTAGGAAATGGTTGCCGCCTCGCCGACATCGGCCTCGCAGGCCTTGTTGACGGCGTCGAGCCCGTCCTTCAGGCTCGCCGCGGCAAACACGACCACCTTGTCATCGGCATGGGCAGCCGGCCCCGCGGCCATCAGGATGGCGGCGAGACCCGCGATGGCAATCGTCGTCGAACCTTTGCGCGCCTGCATGAAACTCTCCTCGTCCCGGATCGCCCAGAGCCGTCCATCGATATATCCATGTGAACATAACAAGGAAAGGCTCTTTACCGGGCGACGGCATTCTGAGCTGAGGTTTTCTCGGCCAGCGATAATCTTCGTGGGATACAGCGATATCGAGGCCAAAGGAAATATCACATGAAATCAGTACCCGCGGCGCGGGCAAACGAGGGCGCAGCCGCAGTAGGCAATTTCGAGATGGACAGTCAGGTAGGTCCTAGACCGCGATCGGCGCCTTGATCGTCGCGTCGGCGAAATAGTTCTCGAGCCGGAAATCCTCGAAGCGGAAGGCAAAGAGATCCTTCACCTCGGGATTGATCCATAGCGTCGGCAACGCCTTGGGCGTGCGCCGCAATTGCTCGCGCGCCTGCTCGAAATGGTTCGAGTAAAGATGCGCGTCGCCGAGCGTGTGGATGAAATCGCCGGGTTTCAATCCGGTCACCTGCGCCATCATCAGCGTCAACAACGCATAGGAAGCGATGTTGAACGGCACACCGAGAAAGATATCGCCCGACCGCTGATAGAGCTGGCAGGAAAGCTTGCCTTCAGAAACATAAAACTGGAACAGGCAATGGCAGGGCGGCAACGCCATGGCCTCCACCTCGGCCGGGTTCCACGCCGAAACAATCAGCCGCCGCGAATTAGGATTTTTGCGTATCTCCTTCAGAAGATTCGCAACCTGGTCAATGGCGCCGCCATGGCCGTCCGGCCACGACCGCCACTGTTTGCCATAGACCGGGCCGAGATCGCCATTCTCGTCGGCCCACTCATCCCAGATCGAGACGCCGTGATCGTTGAGATATTTGATGTTGGTGTCGCCGGCCAGGAACCACAAAAGCTCATGGATAATCGACTTCAGGTGCAGCTTCTTGGTGGTGGTGACCGGAAAGCCGCGGGCCAGGTCGAAGCGCATCTGGTAGCCGAATACCGAGCGTGTTCCGGTGCCGGTACGGTCGCCGCGATCAGCGCCGTTTTCCAGCACATGCTTCAGAAGGTCGAGATACTGGCGCATCGGCTCCGGTCCGATTCGGGTTATCAGCCATCATAGCCGAATGACCGTCGGCCGAACACAGCAAAGCGAGACAATTCCAGCACAAGCCTCATCAGCATCAGCGGCGAGGTTGCTCAGAGCGAGCCGAGCATGCCCAGATCCTTGGCGACGAGATAATAGAACGTCACCCGGCTCTTGCTGTTGTCGGCCGCCATCGCCTTGCAGGTCTTTTCGATAGCCGCATCCGCCCTGGCGCCGTCGGTGACGCCGAGCTTGCCGGCGACCCAGCTGTTCCTGACGCGCTTCAGTTCCTCCGGGTCGGTGCAGGACACCAGCGAGGAATCGCGGCTCCTGAGCGCGATGCCCAGATGCTTGACGATCTTGGCAACCGCGTCGGCATCCGCCGCCGCATCATATTTCTTTACGTCTGCGAGATAGTCGGCCATCGAATTTCCCCTCGTCGGCGCCACGGGATCCGGTCGATGAGGATTGTGGCGCGCTGCCGCAAATTATGCGCTAGGTCTCCTCACCGCCACAAAGCTTCGGTTGAGACCGGCGGCAAGTCAACCCCTTGATGATCCACTTTGACACGGACGAAAGTGGCATTCCGGCCTTTCATTTTCCACCGCCAGTCCCTATATTCGCGTCGTCGGCTCGACCGACTATGGCGATAAATAGGCGATGAAATAAGCCGTTCGGACCCGGGGGCGGTACCCGGCGCCTCCACCAAAAACCGCTGCTCAAGAGCGGCTTTTGCTGGGGGCGAAATAGGATCGACGAAGGTGTAAAGATCGTACTTTTGCCCGGCATTGTACCACCGTTATCGGGCTAAACTTATAGTTGCCAACGACAACTATGCGGAAGCACGTCTCGCCGCGTAAGCGGTGCGATAGCTTCAATTCAAGCCCTAGTGGTTCGCACTTCTAGGCGGGGTTCGGAGGTACCTGGCAACAGAAACCTCCATTTCTCCCTTTTTGATATGTGCGGCTGCAGGCCTGGGCTTTTTATGCGCCCTGATACGCCGAAGGCGCCGCGGCGTTTATACCAGTCCCTGGCTGACCGTATCGATCGCACCGGCGAATGTTTCACCTGTGGCCGCGTCGTCGGGCAACAGCATCTCGTTGTGCCCCCTGCCCGTCTGGATCATCGGAAAACAATTGGCGAGCCTGGCAATACGACAGTCGAAGAGCACCGGCCGGTCCACATCGATCATTTCCTGTATCGCATCGTCAAGGTCGGCTGGTTTGTCGCAGCGCAGGCCGACCGCTCCGAACGCCTCGGCCAATTTGACAAAATCGGGCAAGGCCTCGGAATAGGAATGCGCGAGGCGGTTGCCGTGAAGAATTTGCTGCCACTGGCGAACCATGCCCATATATCCGTTGTTCAGGATGAAGATCTTGATCGGCGCGTCGTACTGGACTGCCGTCGGCATCTCTTTCATGGTCATCTGAACCGATGCGTCGCCGGCAATATCGATGACGAGGCTGTGCGGATGTGCGATCTGCACGCCCAGCGCCGCCGGCAGGCCGTAGCCCATCGTCCCGAGGCCGCCCGAACTCATCCAGCGGTTCGGCTTTTCCAAGCCGTAGAATTGGGCCGCCCACATCTGATGCTGGCCGACTTCAGTGGTGATGAAGGTGTCGCGATCCTTCGTCAGCGCGTAGAGACGCTGCACCGCATATTGCGGCATGATCACATCCTTGTTCATCTCATAGGAGAATGAATTGCGCGCGCGCCAGCCGGCGATCCTTCTCCACCAGTCCTGGAGGCGGCCTTCATCCGGCTTGCGAGGCAATGCGCGCCATAGACGAACCATGTCATCCAGAACATTGCCGACATCGCCTTGTATGCCGATATCGACGTGGACGTTCTTGTTGATCGAGGACGGATCTATATCGATATGGATCTTGCTGGAGTTCGGCGAAAAAGCATCCACACGCGAGGTCACGCGGTCATCGAAGCGCGCGCCGATACAGATCATGACGTCGCAATCGTGCATCGCCATGTTCGCCTCATAGGAACCATGCAGGCCGACCATCTTGAGCCAGTTCTTGCCGGAGGCGGGGTAAGCTCCAAGGCCCATAAGCGTCGAGGTGACCGGAAAGTCGGTCAGTTGAACCAGCTCCCGGAGCAGTCTCGATGCTTCCGGGCCGGAATTGACGATGCCGCCGCCGGCATAAATAACGGGACGGCTGGCATTAGCCATCAATTCTATTGCCTGGCCGATCTTGCCGATGTCGCCCTGCAGCTTCGGTTGATAACTCTTCAGTGCGACAACGTCCGAAGGCGGCGTGTACACGCCGGACGCAAACAGAACGTCCTTTGGCATGTCGACGAGAACGGGCCCCGGTCGCCCCGACCGGGCGATGTGGAACGCCCTATGGATCGCTGACGCTAGGTCATTGACGTCTTTGACCAAAGAGTTGTGCTTGGTGCAGGATCGCGTGATGCCAATCGTGTCACATTCCTGAAAAGCATCGGAGCCGATCAATGTTGTCGGCACTTGTCCGGACAGACAGACGATTGGCACTGAATCCATCAGCGCGTCCTGCAGGGGCGTCACGGCATTCGTCGTGCCTGGGCCTGATGTGACCAGCATCACGCCGACCTTGCCCGTGGACCGGGCATAACCCTCCGCGGCATGGCCGGCGCCCTGTTCGTGGCGCACGAGGATATGCTTGATGTCGTCCTGCTGGAATATCTCGTCATAGATCGGCAATATGGCCGCGCCGGGATAGCCGAAAATATGCTCGACACCATTGTCTTTGAGTGCGCGGAGAACGATCTCCGCTCCTGTCATGCGGTTGCTCGTATCCCGAATGGAATTATCGCCTGTCATGGTTCTGTCCCGTAGCGTGATGAGGATGGGTTGACGGGGCATCGCCGAAATCGGGCGTAAGAAGAATTTCGGGCATAAAAAAAGGCCCCGTCGGGAGCCTGTTTGTCGCGCACGGGTGGCTGTCGCCGGATGGTTACACCATCCTGCCCGTGCGCTTTCCTACCACTGCAAGAACCATTGCGATCGTCATGATGATCGCTGCTACACAGAAAATCGCGCATCGTCAACGTCGCAGGCTGAGGCGTCTCAGGCTGAGGCGAAAGCCCAAGGGCCTCCCATCATCGGAACCTCCGATGGCAGCATTCGTTTCTTCCCGTTTCCCTTCTTCCACGCCTTTGCGGGACAAGGCCTCAGTTTCTCGCCGCGTGTGGTCATGCCCGGCGAGCTGCCTCATGGAGAGATAAGATGAACCAGGAAACCACACCAAAACACGAACGCATCCTGATCGTTGGCGGCAGTTCCGGCATGGGGCTGTCGCTTGCCGAACAGCAGCTTGCCGCCGGCGCCGAGGTTACGATCGTCGGCCGCTCCGAGGACCGGTTGTCGGCCGCGCGGCAGCGCTTGCCTCACGCGGGAAGGCTGAGGACGATCGCAGCCGACGTCACTAGAGAGGACGAGGTCCAGCGCCTGTTCCAGGATGTCGGCACGCTCGACCACATCGTCTCGACCGCCGCCGACGTTACCGGCGTCTACGTGTTGCTTCCCGAGATGGATATCTCGGTGGCGCGGAAAGTGATGGATTCCAAAATCGTCGGGCCGCTTCTTCTTGCCAAGCATGGCGCGCCTCGTCTGACGCCCGGCGGATCGATCACGCTGACCTCGGGCATCGCCGCCTATCGTCCGGCGGCGAAAGGCTCGGTGGTGGCAGCCGTTAATGGGGCCCTTGGCTCACTCGCCTACGCGCTTGCCATCGAACTGGCGCCGATCCGCGTCAACGTCGTCTCGCCCGGCTGGGTCGACACGCCGATTTGGGATGCCGTCGTCGGCAGCGGCAAGACGGCCGCGCTGGAGGCCATGGCAAAGCGCCTGCTCGTCGGCCGGATCGGCCAGGCAGCCGACATTGCCCAAGCCATCACGTCCCTGATGCATAACGGCTTCATCACCGGAACCGTGCTTCATGTCGATGGTGGCCAGCGGCTGGTCTAGCAATGGCCAAATTTCGCGTACCATTGCGAGGAACAGCCGCAAGACCGGCGCTTGAATGCGCCGGTGGCGCCATACCATGGTGACCGGCGTCACCGGGCTGATTCCGACCCAGGGCAGCACGACGATATTGGCATCAGCCGCGGAAGCCACGAGACGCGGGACCAGCGCGCATCCAAGACCGCCTTCAACAAGGCTCCGTATCGCGCCCATGCTGGCGAACTCGCCAACCAGCCTCGGACGGTCGGGCAGCGTCGCTGCGAACGCTTCGTCGAACATCCGCCGATAGACGCAGCCGGGCTGGGTGACGAGGAAAGCCTCGTCAGCCAGATCGTCGGGCGTCATGGCAGAATGTCCGGCCAACCGGTGATTTGCCGGCATTATGGTGACGAGCTCTTCTACTGCCACTTGCTCGCTTCGCAGCTCCGGCGCCACCGCCGGGACGGCTCCGAAATGGAAAGATACGTCCAGCGCCCCGCTTGTCACGCCGGCACGCAACCCACTGCTATCGTCCGCCCTGAGGTTCAGTTCCACATCGGGATGACGCCGATGGAATTCCCCCAGCAAAACTGGCAAGCGTGTCGAGCAAAGCGTCTCCAGGCCGCCGACCGTCAGGCGACCGGCAACCGTGCCGCTCGCGTCGGCGACAGCGGAACGGGCTTCGTCCGCGAGGTCGAGGAGATCGTTTGCGTAGTCCAGCAGGCGCTGTCCCGCCGCCGTCAGCTTCAAGCCACGCCGCGACCTGTCTAACAGCGACGTGCCCAGATCGGCTTCCAGCGCCTGGATCTGTTCGGTCACGCTCGATTGGGCAAGATGAACCCGCTCGGAGGCGCGCGTGATGTTCAAGGTGGTGGCGACCGCCACGAAGGTCTTGAGATGTCGAAGCTGCATGTCCTGAACCCGTCATATAGGCATAGGCTGCTTTGAACCGGGACCGCAACGTGAAAAAGGCCGGGAACATCGCCCGGCCTTTTTGTCTCGATAGGTGAAGCTTACTCCGCCGGCGCTTCCGCAACGTCCCGGCTGCGGCCGAGCGTTATCTTGGCCAGTGTGAAGGAGATCGCCGCGCAGAGCGTGATGCCCGCTACCATCGGCAGCGGCGTGCCGTCGAAAAACACGCCGGCGACGCCCATGGCGACCGCGCCGATGGCGAAGTGCAGCGTGCCCATCAGGGCCGACGCCGTGCCGGCGATCTCGCCATGCTCTTCCATGGCCAGCACCGACGTGGTCGGGATGACCAGGCCGAGAAAGCCGTAGCCGATGAACAGCAGCGCCGCCATCACGTCGAGCCGGTCGACACCCGATGCCATCACCGCGAAAAGCACCACCATCGTCGTCGCATAGCCGGTCACCGCGACGCGCACCACGCGCTGCAGCCCGAACCGCTCGGATAGCAACCCGGTCAGCTGCGACATGCCGATGAAGGCAACCGCATTGATCGAGAAGAACACGCTGTAGACCGAAGGCGACAGGCCATAATGGTCGATCAGGATGAAGGACGAGCTCGACAGATAGACGAAGAAGCTCGCAATGCCGAAGCCGGCGATGGCCGTCAGGCCAAGGAAGTTGCGGTCGCCCATCAGGAAGCGGTAGCCTGAAAGTGCTGTCCCGAAGGACGAACCGGCGCGCTCTTCGACCGGCCGCGTCTCCTTGAGCGAGGTCGCCAGCAGGATGGTGGCGAGCACGGCCGCGCCCGTCACCGTCCAGAACACGGCGCGCCAGCCGAAGTTCTCGATGATCTGGCTACCGGTCAGCGGCGCCAGGATCGGCGACACCGAAAACACCAGCATCAGCAGCGACATCAGTTTGGCCGCCTCGGTGCCGGTATGCAGGTCGCGCACGATCGCGCGCGGCACGGCCATGCCGGCGCTGGCGCCGAGCCCTTGCAGGAAGCGGAAGGCGATCAGCCATTCGATCGAGGGAGCCAGCGCCGAGCCGACGCCGCCGACCATGAACAGCGCCAGACCGCCGTAGAGCGGCAGCTTGCGGCCGACCATGTCGGAGATAGGTCCGACGACGATCTGGCCGAAGCCCATGGAAAGAAAGAAGATCAGCAGGCTCATCTGCACCGCGGCGGTGCCGGCATGCAGATCCTCGCCGATCGACGGCAGGGCCGGAAGATACATGTCGATGGCAAACGGGCCGATCGCGGACAATAGGCCGAGCACGACCGCAATGCGGAGGAATTTGGCGTTCATGATAGCAGGCTCTTTCGAATTCTGGTTGCCGCCGAGGACCGGCGTGTAACCCTAGGACGTTCCATCCCGTGGAGTTCCGAATCTTCTGCGGAACGAAACCCCCTTCGTGCAAGTCCACAAATTTAGACAGGCTTGTCTAATTCGTCAACCACCTCTATATAGTTTTGCATGAAGGCCAACGTCTCTCCTGACATTTTCCCGCCGCGAGGCCACGAGGCCAAGCGGATGTCGATTGTCGATGCCGCCGCCTCGGTCTTCTGCCGCGAAAGCTTCGCCGGTGCCAATATCGACATGATTGCCGCCGAGGCCGGCGTCTCTCGCCAGACCATCTACAACCATCACGGCGACAAGGAAAAACTCTTCGTTGCCATCGTCCGCGACCTCACCGAACGTTGCAATGCCGGCATCTTTGCCACGATCTCCACTTTTCCCGATCAGCCGAAGGACCTCGAGGCCGACCTCATCGCCTTTGCTGTGCGGATGAACCACAACTGCATCTGCAACCGCGACGGCAAATTCCTGCGCAAGCTGATCCAGACCGAGGGCGGGCGCTATCCCGAGTTGTTCGCCGAATGGCGCGAAGAAGGACCGGGCAGGACATGGCCGGCGATCGCCGCCCGCTTCGCCCGCCTCGCTCATGCCGGCTTCCTTGATATCGACGATCCCGATGTCGCAGCGCGCCAGTTCATGGCGCTTGCCAATGCCGAGTTGCAGACGACCTTCATGCTCGGCGGTACACCAACCGAGGACGAGGTGGTGCAATCGGCGACAAATGGCGTGCGCACCTTCCTGCGCGCCTTCGGCAAGCGGCAGCCGGTGTCCCGGGCAAGCAAACAGGGCGCGCTGGCCAACGCTTGACGATCAAAGCCGTTTGACGATCAAATCGTCGCCAATGGGCTTCGCTTCCGCACGCCGGCGATCTATATCCGGTTTACGCCGCGCTCAAGCTTGATTACAGCTATCAGGACGATTCAACGGAACCCGACAGCCACATGGCCGACGACCACATCCGCTACGACATTCTGGCCCAGGAGGCGTTGCGCGGCGTCATGCGCAAGGTCCTGGCCGAGGTCGCGCGCACCGGTCTCCCGGGCAACCATCATTTCTTCATCACCTTTCTCACCGGCGCGCCGGGTGTGCGCGTGTCGTCGCGGCTGCGCGAGCGCTATCCCGAACAGATGACCATCGTCATCCAGTTCCAGTATTGGGACCTGAAGGTGAGCGACACCGGTTTCGAAGTCGGGCTGTCGTTTTCCGACGTCCCGGAAAAATTGGAAATCCCGTTCTCGGCCGTGCGCGGCTTTTACGACCCGTCCGTCAACTTCGAGCTCGAATTCGACGTCAAGACGGATACCCCGGCGGAACAGGAGACAAAGGCCAAGCCTGCTCCCGAGCCGCTGGCCATCGTCGCCGAGAAAAAGCCCGAGACGAAGAAGAAAGCCGCTGAGGCGGAAAAGAAGCCTGCCGCGGCCGACGCCGGCGCCAAGGGCGCCGACGTGGTGTCGCTCGACGCCTTCCGCAAGAAGTGACCCGTCAGGCGGCGTGACATGGCCGAGATCGTCAATCTCCGTCAGGCACGCAAGCAGAAGGCGCGAGCCGAGAAGGAGCGCCTGGCCGAACAGAACCGGGCGCGGCATGGCCGTTCCAAGACCAGCCGGGATAGCGACCGCCTGATCGCCGACAAGGCCGACAAATTCGTCGCCGGCCATCGCCGCGAAAAATCCGGCGATTCGGACAAATCCGATGCTTGAAGTGTGAGGGCGGTCGCGTGAGCCCGGTCGAAAAGCGCTCGGTCACCATTCGCGGCCACCGCACCAGCTATTCGCTTGAAAAGCCTTTTTACGACGACCTGGTCGCCATCGCGGCCGTGCGAAAACTGACGCTCGCCGCCCTTGTTGCCGAGATCGACGAGAGCCGGCCGCGGGATGCCAACCTCTCCTCGGCGCTCCGGCTTTATGTGCTGGATTGGGCCAAGCGCGGCAAGTTTTAGCCTTCAGGCAACGCTATCCTGTTTCCTGCGCCGCGTGTTTCCTGCGCCGCGTGCCGAAGCCCAGTAAAGCTGAGCGGTCGCGTTCTTCGGCCTGCTTCTTCGATCTGACACGCATCAGGTCCTTCCAGCCGACATAGCCCACCAGCTGGGCATTTTCTCGCGTGACGACCGGCAAATGGGACACGTTCGCCATCAGCAGCTTGTCGGAGAGGCCCTCGAGATACTCATCCGGATAGGCCAGCGTGACCTTGCTGCCGGCCAGCAGTTCGCCAAGCGTCGTCGTGCGGTGCTTGCCAGCGCGTCTCCAGAGCAGGATCGCCGGCGGGTCGATCACGCCGAGCACGTGGCCCTCTTTGTCAATGACCGGAAAGCTCGGATGCCGCGTCTCGGGCGCCGTCAGGAACGCAGCAGCGCCATGCAGCGTCATCGTCGCCGGCACGCTCTCGACCTCGCTGGTCATCACCTCGCGCACCCTGGTCAGGGCGAACGGATCGACACGGTATTCGCGAACCATGTGATGCCCTCGCCGTGCGATTTTTTCGGTGAGGATCGAACGCTTCATCAACAGTACGGTCACCGCATGCGCCGTGGCAGTCGCCGCGATCAGCGGCACCAGGACATGGGTGTTGCCGGTCAGTTCGACCGCAAAGAAGGTGGCGGTCAGCGGCGCACGCATGGTGCCGCCCATCGTCGCCGCCATCGCCAGCAGCGCCCAGAAGCCCGGATCCGCGGCCGGTAGGAAGCCGGCGAGGACCGCGCCCATCGCTCCGCCCATGATCAGCAGCGGCGCCAGCACACCTCCCGACGTTCCCGAGCCGAGTGCGACCGACCAGATGATCGCCTTCACCACCAACAGGGTGAGCGCAGCGGTCGCTATCGTGCGACCATCCAGCATGTCGGCGATGTTGTCATAGCCGACGCCGAGCGCCTGCGGCTCGATCAGCCCGCCAACGCCGACCACCAGGCCGCCGAGCATCGGCCACCACATCCAGTGGATGGGCAGCTTCTGGAAACCGTCCTCGCAGGTATAGACCATCTGGGTCAGCAACCCAGATAGCAGCCCGGCTGCCAAGCCGACCAGCACCCAGCCGGCAAGGCCGGGAAATGAAACCTCCATGCCGCCCTGAAATGGGAAGATCGGCCCCGGCAGATGCAGCATGGTGCGCTCGACCTCGGCAATGATGGCAGCGACCGCCACGGGAATGAAGCTGCGCGGCGTCCACTCGAAGAGCAGCAATTCCACTGCAAGCATGATGGCGGCGATCGGCGTTCCGAATACGGTGGTCATGCCGGCCGCCGCACCCGCCACCAGCAGCGTCTTGCGTTCATTGTCGCTGACCGGCAGCATCTGCGCGATCAGCGAACCGATGGCGCCGCCGGTCATGATGATGGGCCCTTCCGCGCCGAATGGCCCGCCGGTACCGATCGAGACTGCCGACGACAACGGCTTCAGGATTGCCACCTTGGCGTCGAGCCGCGAGCGTCCGAGCAGGATCGCCTCGATGGCTTCGGGAATGCCATGGCCGCGGATCTTTTCGCTTCCGAAGCGAGCCATCACACCGATGATCAGTGCCCCGATCACCGGAACAAATACCGAGGCATAGCCAAGCGGCGTATCCTGCAGTTTCAGGTCGGCGAGCGTGAACTGGCCAAAATAGGCGATGTTCGTGGCAAGCCGGATCAGCTTCAAAAGGGCAATGCCGGCAAACAACCCCGCCGTTGCCACCACCACCGCGATGCCTGCAATGAGCAGCACCCTGGCATCGGTGGTAAAATCGCGCAGATGGCCGGGGTTGGCATGATCGGATTTCATTTGCAAACCTTGCTTTCTGGCGGCGTGCCGACTTGCGGATGGGTCGCCGGCCGTGCCACCGAAGATGGCAGCCACGAGCCATGTTGGTTCGCTCTGTATCGTAACACGATATAAATGTTCAAGGCCGTTTGCGGCTTTGTCGGATAGGAATCGATGGCAGACACTTCGAAGCCACAAAAGCGCGGCGCAACGATCAGGCCGGCCGACTACCAGAGGCTGTCCGAATTTCGTTACCTGATCCGCTGCTTTCTCGAATTCAGCCAGATCCAGGCGCAGGAAGCCGGCCTGACGCCACGCCAGCATCAGGCCCTGCTTGCGATCAAAGGGTTTCCCGGCGGAGGGCCGGTGACCATTGGCGACCTCGCGGAGCGCCTGCGCATCCGCCATCACAGCGCCGTGGAATTGGTCAACCGTCTTTGCGAAGCCGGGCTCATCGCGAGAGATCACGACGAGGAGGACCACCGGCGCGTGCTGCTGCGGCTGACCGAGCGCGCCGACGACAGTCTCGCCGATCTGTCAGCCGCTCATCTCGACGAGCTCGGGCGGATCGAGCCGATGCTCAAGCGCTTGCTTGCTGGACGCGACACATAAGGGATGCGCCGTCACCCGCCATTCAGCGATTTTAGCAGATCGTCGATCGACGAGGGATCGAACTTGAGTTCTGGCGGCGTCGGCACTGGCGGTGGCACGTTATCTGCGGCCGGGGGCCGTTCCGCTCGCTCCGCCGCGGCCTTGCGTTCGGCGTCGAGCTTTGCCTTTTCTTCCGAGGCGATCCGCAACGCCTCTTCCGCCCTCTGGCGTTGCTGTTCTTCGGCCTGCGCTGCTTCCTCGGCAGCCTGTTGCGCCGCCTTGGCTTTCGCTTCGGCATCCGCTTTGGCCTTTGCAGCCGCCTCGGCTTTCGCCCTGGCCTCGGCTTCGGCCTTCGCCGCTGCATCCGCCTTCGCCTTGGCTTCAGCCTGCGCCTTCGCCTCGGCTTCAGCTTTCGCCTTAGCCTCAGCTTGCGCCCTCGCCTCCGCTTCGGCCTTCGCCTCGGCTTCAGCTTGCGCCTTGGCCTCAGCTTGCGCCTTCGCCTCGGCTTCAACTTTCGCCTTGGCCTCAGCTTGCGCCTTCGCCTCGGCTTCAGCTTTCGCCTTGGCCTCAGCTTGCGCCCTCGCCTCCGCTTCGGCTTGGGCCTGAGCCTCGGCTTCAGCCTTTGCCCTGGCGTCGGCCTCAGCCTTCAGCCGCGCCGCTTCCTCCTGCTTGCGCAGTTCCTCCGCCGCTCTTTCACGCTCGGTTTGCAGGGCAGCGTAGTAGCGCACCTCACGCCGCAGCCTTTGTTTCTCGAGCAGTGCGGCTTGCATGGCTTCGACCCGCTGCTGCTCCTTTTCCAGCGCACGCTGGGTCAGGAACTGTGCCAGCGGCTCGCTGTCGAACTGCCGTTTGGTGGCGCCGAACGGACCGTCGACGCTGAAATTCAAAATCGGTTCGGAGCCGACCAGCGCCTCGTCGCCGGGCCGGTAGGCGATCTCGCCCTTGGCATCGACGGTGCTGGTGTTCAGATCGGCGGTGATGTCGGCGGATAGCGTCGCGCCCGGGCTTTCGAATTTGACCGGCGGTGCTCTCAGCGTGCCGCCGGCGATGGTGAAGGCAATATCGGTGTCCTGCGCCGGAAAACTGCCGGCCGCGGCGATCTGCGGCACAAAGTCGGCAGTCTTCGACGCGTCGATATTGCGCCCTATCGCGTCGGCCTTGGCGATGAAAGCGCCAAAGGCATCCGGATTGAAGCCGGCAATAGTCATGCCCTTGAGCGTTGCCGTGCCGGAACCGGACAGCGCCGCAACCATCGCGTCGACCGATTTGCCGCTGGTCGAAAGCGCCGTCGAGAAATTGCCGCTTCCGCTGATGCCGGCCTCCGGCAGCACGGCTGCCAGATCGGCGCCGGCGAGTTTCATCTGACCGGAGAAAAGCCCGGTGCCGTCATTGTTCTTGAGCTCGAACAGGCCACTCAACGCGCCGCCGAGGAACTTTGCCTTGAGGTCGGAAACGCGGATACCCTCCTGGTCGAGCTGCAGCGACAGCGCAGCGTCATAGGCGGTGGCAAGCGGGCCGGCGGCAAGCGACGCCACCGTCAGATCGAGATCGGCGGTAAATGGCAGACTGGATTTCTGGCTGAACGGTGCTGTCGGCCAGGTCCTGTCATTGACAAGGAAGGCCTGGTCGCCGAACAGCATCACCGCCATCGGATCGAGGTCCAGCTCGTCCAGCGACAGCGCGCCGGCAAGATGCGGCAGCCCCTCTTTGATGTCGATATTTACGTCACCGGAAACCGCCGCTTCGTTGACGGCGCCGCTGAGGCCGCTCAGCACCAGCAGACCATTGCCGTAATCGGCATCGGCAGCAAGCGACGTCGACATACCGGTGCCCATGCCGGGCAGGCCGACGCCGGTCGTCATCAGCCATGGCTCGATGTCGGCCGTTTCAAGGCTGACCTTGCCCTTGGCGGCCGCGCCCTGAGGCGTGTCGGCAATTGTCCCGTCGAAACCAGCTTTGAAGTCGTTGCCGGCCAGGCTGAAGCGTGTCGCCAGGCCGCCGCCAAGCGTGCCTTTGGCCGAGACGTCGGTGGTCGCCTCGCCGAGCATGCCGAGCGGCAGCGCCGGCAGACCGTAAAGCGCCAGAAGCGCGGTGGCGTCGGCATTCCCTGCGTTGAAGGTCAACGTCACCGGCGCTTCGAGGGGCCGGTCGAGCGCCCCTTTGCCGGACAACGATGCGGAAAAGGCCGAACCACCGGCCTTGCCCTGTGCGCTCATAGCCAGTCCGGTCGTACCGTCGCCATTGTCTGCGGCACTCGTGACCGCGTCGATACGCGCATCCTGGAACAGCTCGGGATAGGCAGCAGCCCGCTCCGCCAGCCCCTTCAGCACCGCATTGTCCGGATAGTGCCGGACGGCGACGTCGATCAGCGGCTTGAGGTCGACGGCGACCACAGAGGCGTTGAGTTTGCCGGTCGGGCTCGCCGGGAAATCCTTGATCCGGCCGGTGGCGCTGATCGAGGCTCCGGCAAGTCCGCCGACCGACAGCCGGTCGATCTCAAGCAGCCCGTCGCGTAGTCTAAGCGCGGTGTCGACGCTGTCGGCGGTCAACCCGCCGGCGCTGACCGGCCCGGCCTTGATCTGGAAATCGAGGTCGCGGTCGGAAAAGCGGTTGGCGCCCTTGTCGCTGACGAAGATCGAGGCGAAGGCGGCGAGCCCATCAACGTCGAGTTCGCCGCCTTCCAGTTGCATCAGCACCGATGGACGAGTGTCGTCGGGCTGGCTGGAATCGATGCGGCCGGAGAACTTTGCCTTGCCGAGGATGAGCTCGAGATCGCTGAAGGCCTGGTGTTTTTCGCTCAAATCCACCTTGGCCTTGAAGCCGGCGGCCGGTAAGCGGCGGATCGCCTCGTCGACGTCCTTCGACAGCCAGGCGGCAAAGCCGGAGGGCTGCGCGACCGCCAGAAGCAGCGATCCGGTGAAACCGAAACGGTCCTCGACGCTGACCATGCCTTTGGCTTCCAGCTTGGCGCGGCCGGGCAGCGTAGCGGCCAGCGATTTTACCGCCCAGCCACCCTCGGCCGGCTCGGCGGACAGGTGCACGTCACGAACGGTGGTATCGCCTGCCACCACCGCCGGCAGTTTCACCTCGACCGTGCCCGGTATGGTCGGCTTCGGCAGATCGAGCAGCGCCTGCTCGAGCGCCGCCACCCGCTCCGATAGCGTCAGTCCGGCACCGGCCGCCGCCCCCACCGCTTCGTCGAACTGCACCTGCGCGCCATTGGCCTCGATCGAGAAATGCGGCTTCAGCCCAAGGTCGACCGCAGCCTTGCCGTCGGCGGTGTAGGGATTGTCGAGCGGCCCGGTCTCGAAGCGGAATTCGTCGACGCCGAGCTTCTGGTGGTCGAGCGAAAACTTGCCGTTCAGCCTGAAGCCCGGGTCCGGTTTGCCGGCGCTGACTTTCAGCGCCTCGCCGCCGGTGCCGCGCGGCAGCGCCGCAGCCCGGTCTGCACCCGATATCTTGAACTGGCCCGAATAGACCGCGGCGCCCTCGACGAGGCCCACATTGCCGTCGGTCTCGACGACCAGCGGATAGGCGTCCGGATCGGCCTTGAGCCTGAGCCGCATTTGCCCGTCTGGTTCGGCCTTGCCGGTGGAAACGGCGATCGTGGTCCGCAACCCGTCCAGCAACAGCGAACCGTCCATCCGCCAGGGGCCGGCCAGCGACTTGGCAGAGATCGTCGAGTTGATCTCGGAAATAAGATGGCTGCGCCCGCCGGCGGCGTGGCTGAGCGCGATCTGTCCTTCTGTAACCGTCAGCTTCTCGATGGAGATCTGGCCGGGATCGAAGGGCGAGGACGGCCGTATTGTCCAGTCGACCGTGCCGTCGGCGGCGATGTCGATGGTCGCCTTCGGCCGCACCAGGCGCATGTCGAAGATCAGCACTTCACCGCGCAGGAATGGCGCGAGTTCTGCATCCATCGAAAAGGTTTCGACGGTCATCGCCGGCTGGCCGTTGGGGCCACCGGCAACGGCGACGTTCGAGAACGTCACCGAGGGAAACGGCAGCAGCCTTGCCGTTGCATCGCCTCGCACGGTCACCTTGCGGCCGAGAACGGCACTCGCCTCGCGCTCGAAATCGGCACGGTAACCCGTCCAGTCGACAAAGTACGGCACCACCAGCGCCGCACACAGCACCAGCACAAGAAGCCCACCGAAGATCACGAACAGGCGTGCGAGCATGAACTCCGAAGCGGTTGATTGAAAATCAGCCGCACTCTACCCGCATCAGCGTGTCGATAAAGAGGCAATTCCCGCTGGACAGGCTTCCAGAGCAAAAGAAGGCGTCAAAGAAAACTCAGCGTGCGTCGCGCTTTGCCTGCGCCACCTTTGCCGCCTGCCGCTGCCGGCCGAGTTCCATCGGCCGGATCAGATTCTCAGGCCGCCGGCTCACGATCGCGCGCATGCCTTTGTGCGCGGTGCGCGTGTTGAACTCGGGACCGTCTGCCGCAGCGCCCTGCTTCATGGACAGCGCCTTGCGTGCATTCTCGACCAGCGAAACACGCGCTGCCATTTGGCGGCGGCGTTCGGCCTCGCCATTGAGCCGCCGCATGGTCATTGCCAGAACCGCCAGCTTCAACTGCGAACCTCCATCGGCCTTCGAGGCGCCGGCGCCCTTTGGCGTGCCCTTGCCGCGGATTTCGCGGCGGCGGCGATGCGCCTCGGTCTGGGCCCTGTCGCGCCGTTCCCTCAGGAGCTTGACCAGGCTGGCAAGTTCGGCGTCGGCAAGATGCTGTACCGTTGGATGGTGCGACTTCTCGACGAGAGCACGTTCGTCGGCGCTCAGCGCCCGAGCCTCTTCCTTGCGTGAAATCGCCATGTTGCTTGCTCCTCCGTTTGCCACGTTTGCCCGGTTTCAGGCATTGGCAACGTCCGGAGTCTCCGACCAAATGTCGCTGCGGTCAAGGCTGATGGACCAGCGGATCAATCGCGTCGCCAAAGCCGGTCGAGAAGCCGTATTCGTTTGTCTGGCAGCGCCGTGGCGCTGGGACTGATGGCCGCCATAAACGAGGTCAGAACCGACCCGTCGCGACAGTTCATCGAAAAGCTCTCCGCGACAAATTCAAGCGTCGAGTCGTGGAAAGTGAAGATGAAGTGCCGATAGCCAGAAAACAGCCCAGGCCGATGAGAACTGTGAACTCGATTTGCATGTTCCAGCGAACCGATCCATGACGAGTTGAGTACCTCAAATGCAGCATAGGGCTGCAAGCCCAGTTTGTAGAGCCGATGGCCGCTCAAGGCCTCATCGTTCGGCAGGCCGAATTGAAGTGCCAGGCAAGGCTTTGCCGTCAGGATCGCAACCGATTGGCCGTTGGTTACAGGCGAAACCGAGCGCGGATTCGTCCCATCGAATGACGGATCTGTCTTGTTGACGATATAGGCGACCAGCAACTTGTCTTCGTCGGCAAAGACGTGAGGTAGTGGTGCACCGGCGGAAAGAGGCGGTGCTTCGATGGGCAGAAGAGCCTCGCCTGCAGCCATCGCCGTTATTCCCCGATTGCCGGCAATATCTTGCCCGGGTTCATGATGTTCAGTGGGTCGAGCGCCTGCTTGATCGTGCGCATGATGTCGACGCTATGGCCGAGCTCATGCCGCAGGAAGCCGATCTTGCCCTGCCCTATGCCATGCTCGCCGGTGCAGGTGCCGTCCATGGCGATGGCGCGCATATTCAGCCGCGCCACGAATTTTTCCGCCAGCGCGATCTCCTTCGGGGCGTCCACGTCCATCAGCACCAGCACATGGAAATTGCCGTCGCCGGCATGGCCGACGATCGGCGCGATCAGGCCCATCTCGGCGATATCCGCCTCGGTCTCGGTGACACATTCGGCAAAGCGCGAGATCGGCACGCAGACATCGGTGGAGAGGCCCTTGGCGCCTGGCCGCAGCGTCAGCGACGACCAGTAAGCGTCGTGCCTGGCTTTCCACAATTTCGTCCTCTCTTCGGCGACGCTGGTCCACAGGAACGGGCCGCCGCCATTTTCCTCGGCGATCATGCCGAAGGTCTCGGCCTGTTCGGCGACGCTGGCATCGCTGCCGTGGAACTCGACGAACAGGCAGGGGCTCTCCGGATAGTCGAGCTTCGAATAGGTCTTCATCGCCCGCATCTGCAGTGCGTTGACCAGTTCGATGCGCGCCACCGGAATGCCCATCTGGATGGTTGCGATCACTGCGTTGCACGCCGCCTCGAGGCTGGGAAACGGACAGACGCCGCCTGAAATCGCCTGCGGAATGCCCTGCAGCTTCAAGGTCAGCTGGGTGATGATGCCAAGCGTGCCTTCCGAGCCGATCAGCAGCCGCGTCAGATCATAGCCGGCCGAGCTTTTCTTGGCGCGCTTGCCGGTCGTCACTGCTTCGCCGTCGGCCATCACCGCCGTCAGCGACAGGACGTTCTCGCGCATCGTGCCGTAGCGCACCGCGTTGGTACCCGACGCACGCGTCGCAGCCATGCCGCCGAGCGAGGCGTTGGCGCCCGGATCGATCGGAAAGAACAGGCCGGTGTCGCGCAGGTGCCGGTTCAGATCCTCGCGCGTCACACCGGGCTCGATGGTGCAATCGAGATCCTGCGGATTGACCGCAATGATGCGGTTCATGCGTGACGTATCGAGTGAGATGCCGCCGCCCGGCGCATTGGTGTGGCCCTCCAGCGAAGAGCCGACGCCGAAGGCAATCACCGGCACGCGATGTGCCGCGCATGCGCGCACGATCTCCTGCACCTCCTCGGTCGTCTCGGCAAAGGCGACACCGTCCGGCGCCTGCGTCGGGATATAGGTCGTGGTGTGCGCGTGCTGGGCGCGGATCGCCTGGCCGGTCTGGAATCGCTCGCCGAGCCGCTGCTTGAGGATGCCGAGTACGGCGGCGATCCCTTCTTCATTGCGCTCGACCGGATTGAGGTCGCTTAGAGCCATCGATTCCTCCGCGAATGGACCAGCGTCCACCCTTGTTCTGCATCTAGGGATGCGTAGTCTCACCAACCACGCTCTGTCCAGTCCACGCTCATCCCGGCATGACGAGAAGGAAGTTTCCGATGCCCATTCCCGCCCCTTTCGTCTCTCGCGCCATGGACATCGAGGAGGCCTGGATCGACTACAACGGCCATCTCAACATGGCCTATTACAACGTGCTTTTCGACCGTTGTTCCGACGAAGCCTTCGAGATGATGGGGATGGGGCCGGATTATGTGAAAGAACGACGGCTGACCATCTACACCGCGGAGGTCCATGTCTGCTACGTCCAGGAACTGCATCTCGACCACAAGGTCACGGTCTCGTTCCAACTCCTCGACCATGACGAGAAGCGGCTGAGGGCCTATCAGGAAATCCGCCATCTCGACGGCTGGCTTGCCGCCACATCCGAAACGCTGTCGCTGCACGTCGACATGGCTGGCCCAAAGGTCGCACCCTTCCCCGCCGACGTCCTTGCCAAGGTGGAAGCGATGCGCGCCGCCCACACCGCGCTGCCGATGCCGGAGCGCGCCGGCCGCTCGATCGGTATTCGTCGTAAGCCGGCTTGAACCGCAGTCCGACCGCCGTTAACCTTACCGAGGTTTTAACGTGAACAAGCCGAATTGAGACGTTGAACGACTCAGCGCGGCGTTGGAAAACCATCCGCATCGAATTGCGATACGGGCGGCGGAGCAGCAGCGGTTCGGGGAACGTGCATGAAAACCGACATCAAGGTCGAGGCGGACAGGCTGGCGGCTGATCCACGCATCACCGACTATGATTTCTGGCGCTCGCTGAAGAACCTCAATAACGAGATCTTCCACATCGCCAACAACAACGAGCCGATCCCCTTCGCCATGATCCGCTGGCGCGCCATCCTGAAGCAGGCGCGGATTAAACGCGGCCACGCCTGAACGGTGCGGGAAGAAACAGACCGGCCGTCCGGTTTGCATTTCTGATGATGTGCTGGCTGACGAACGACCCCAACCCTCAAGGCAGCCGCTTCACCGCACCCAGCGGCGATCGCGGCACCACCGGCGACGACTGGATGATCGCCGTATTGGTCATCGCATGGGGAATGATCCGGTCGATCACCCGCTCGAGCTCGGCGACCGAGGCGACATGCGCCAGCGCGATGAAACAGTCTTCACCTGTGACCCGGTCGCATTGGGCGATTTCCGGCAGGTCGAGGATGATTTCGGCCACGACAGCCAGTTGCCCCGGCACCGGCCTGATGCGCAGCCATGCCGACAGCTCCATGCCAAGCGCGGCCGGATTGATGCGCACCGTATAGGCCTCGATCACGCCGCTTTCCTGCAGCCGCTTGATGCGCTCGGCGACGCTCGGCGCCGAGAGGCCGACCGATCGCGCCAGTTCGGCGGTGCTGGTGCGCGCATCCTTCTCCAGCAGGCGCAGGATTTTCAGGTCGGCCGTATCCAGATCGCTATTTTCATTTCGAAGGCGTTTCAGCGGAATACTCCTTGCTTTCGGAAAGCAAATAGCCGCAAAGACCGGCCATCATCCATATCAATGGCAAAAATCGCCTGCGATACTGATCCCATGCAAGATCGGACGCAAGGCCCGGCAGCAAGTCCGGCACTCGCCGGCCCCGCCTTTACCTTGGCAAACGCGGTCCCGCCGCATCTCTGGTTCGGCGTCAGCGCCGTGTTCCACTATCTCGGACCGGCCTTCGCGGTGCTGCTGTTCCCGCATGTCGGCGTGCTCGGCATGGCTTGGCTGCGCATCGCCACCGCTGCACTCGTCTTTGCCCCATTGACCCGGCCATGGGCGGTCTTCGCCCGCGCCGATCGCTCGACGCGATTGTTGCTTGTGCCTTTCGGCGTCTGCCTTGGGGTGATGAACTGCTCGTTTTACCTGGCGCTCGACCGGCTGCCGATCTCGCTGGTGGCGGCAATCGAATTCGTCGGCACTATCGGCGTCGCGCTTGTCGGCCTCAGAAGCCCGCGCAATCTCGCCGCCCTTGCCATCGCCGTCGCCGGCACCTTGCTGCTCATCGACGTCAAATGGTCGAGCGACCCGGTCGGCCTGTTCTGGGCCTTCCTCAACGGCGCGCTGTTCGTTGGCTATATCGTGCTCGGCCACCGCGTCGCGCGCGCCGGCGCCGGCGACGGCATCGCCGGGCTGGGTGCCGCCATGGCGGTCGCCCTTCTCGTCGTACTGCCGATCGGTTTTGCCGATGCACTGCCGGCTTTCTCGGCGCCGCCGCTGCTGCTTGCAGCGGTCGGCGTCGGCATCTGCTCGTCGGTCATTCCCTATGTTTGCGACCAGCTTGCCATGTCGCGGCTGCCGCGCTCCAGCTTCGCGCTGATGCTGTCTTTGCTGCCGGTCACCGCGACGTTGATCGGCGTCATTGTGCTGCGGCAGGTGCCGAGCCTCACCGACTGCATCGGCATCGCGCTGGTGGTGGCCGGCGTTGCATTTCACAAACCGGCGCCCGCCTGATCAGGCCAGCTTCTCCTTGAGGAAGGCGATCGTCCGGCCCCAGGCGAGATCGGCCGCCTTCTTGTCGTAGCGGGCCGCCGACGTGTCGTTGTTGAAGGCATGGTTGGCGCCTTCATAGACATAGACCGAGTATTCGACATGGGCCGCGTCGAGTTCCTTCTTGAAGGCGTCGATGCCGGCATTGGTGCGGGTGTCGAGGCCCGCATAATGCAGCATGAGCGCGGCCTTGATCTTCGGCACGTCCTGGGCCTTCGGCTGCATGCCGTAATAGGCGACGGCGGCGGCGAGGTCCGGCGCGTTGACGGCCAGCATGTTCACCGTGCCGCCGCCCCAGCAGAAGCCGACGGCGCCGACCTTGCCGTTGCCGTCCTTGTAGCCCTTGAGGTAGGCGACCGTTGCCACGGCATTGGCGGCGACCTGTGCTGGATCGAGCTGGGAAAACAGGTCACGTGCCCTGTTTTCATCGCCCGGCGTGCCGCCGAGGGGTGTCATGAAGTCCGGTGCAAGCGCTACGAACCCTTCCAGTGCAACGCGCCGCGCCACATCGCGAATATGCGGGTTGAGTCCCCGGTTTTCGTGCACGACGATGACGGTGCCCAGCTTGCCGGACTGACCCGCCGGCTTGACCAGATAGCCCTTCATCTCGCCACCGCTGCCCGGGTAGCTGATGTCTTCGCCTTTCACACGCGGATCGTCTTCCGCAACAATAGCCGCCTGGGCCGAGTTCGCCGCCAGCAGCGGCGCGATCGCGGCCGCTGCCGCACCCGATCCGGCAAGCCTGGTCAATTGCTCCATGAAGCGCCGCCGGTCGAGCGTCAGATGCGTGTATTCATCATAGGCATCGATCATCGCCTGAGTAATGACAGGCTCGGTGGCAGTGGGTCCGGCAGATGTTGTCATGGCGCGCTCCTCGTCGGCCCCCCGCGGCAACATAGAGCCGAAGCTTGCCTGGTCCAGTCACGGCTGAGTGAGGCTGCCAAAAGTCCCTGCACGAGGGCCGTGATGCCGCGCGCCGCAGTGTCATTAAATTTTGGTCCTTTGTGGCAATGCTAAATGCACGCACCACGATGTAAAAAGAAGTTACCGGGCTATGCCTCACTCGGGCCATTTGGCGAACTAGAATGGCCATTTGGCGGGAAAAGAATGTCTGATTGACGACGAAGGAATACGCCCATGACCTTTCCCTCCGCGCTTCTGGCAAGTGGGTTCGCACTCGCCGCTATGACTTTGCTGGCGCTGCGGTTCACCGCCTTCAAACGATCGTTGGTCAAGGTCCGCGCCAACCGGCACCCGCCCGCAAGCACCAAAGCCTGAGGAAAGATCATGGACGTTCAGGACATCATCAACACCGTCTCCCAGAAGTCCGGTCTCAACCAGGCTTTGACGGAAAAGATCGCCGGCACGATTTTCTCGGTGCTCGAACACGAGGCGGAAGGCACGACTCTGTCGAGCTTCTTCGCCAAGATCCCGGGAGCCGACGCCCTGGCCAAGCAGTATGATGTCATGGCTCCCGGCGCGGCCTCCGGTGGTGGTCTCCTGTCCTCGCTGGAGGGCGCGCTCGGCGGCGCTCTCGGCGAAAAGACCGGCGCGCTGATCAACGGCGTCGCCATACTCAAGGCATCAGGCCTCACGCTCGCACAAATCAGCCAGGCCGGCACGATGCTGGTCCAGCAGGCCGAGACAGCCGCCGGCCCGCAGCTGACCAGTGAGGTCCTTGCATCGGTACCCGACCTGAAAGGGCATCTCGGACTCTGAAGGAACTTCTCTATTTCGGCAGCGTATAGGCCATCACATAATCGCCCGGCTTGGTGCCGACCGAGCCGTGGCCGCCGGCAACGATGACGACGAACTGGCGTCCGTCGGCCACCGTGTAGGTCATCGGTGTCGACTGCCCGCCCGCCGGCAGCCGCGCCTGCCACAGCTGCTTGCCAGTCGTCAGGTCATAGGCGCGCACATAGTCGTCGACTGCCGCACCGAGGAAGGCGACGCCGCCGGCAGTGATCATCGGCCCGCCGATGCCGGGCACGCCGACCTTGAACGGCAGCGGCAGCGGCGTCATGTCGTAGACGGTGCCGTTGCGATGCTTGTAGACGATCTTGCCGGTCCGAAGATCGGCGCCCGCCACATAGCCCCAGGGCGGCGCCTGGCAGGGAATGCCGAGCGGCGACAGGAACGGCTTCAATATCACTGCGTAAGGCGCACCCTCATTGCGGTTCAGGCCCTGTTCGCTGCCCTTGGTGTCGCCAGGCGGCGGCACGTCGGCGCGCGGCACCAGCTTGGAGATGAACGCCAGGTATGTCGGCATGCCGAACATCACCTGCCGGACCGGATCGACTGCCACGCCGCCCCAGTTGAAGGTGCCGAAATTGCCGGGGTAGATCAGCGAGCCCTGCAGTGACGGCGGCGTATAGCGGCCCTCATAGCGCAGCTTCCGAAGCTCGATCCGGCAGGCCAGCTGGTCGAACATGGTGATGCCCCACATGTCGGCGCCGGTCAGCGGTTTCGGACTGAAGCTCAGGTCCGAGAGCGGCTGCGTCGGCGAGGTATGGTCGCCTTCGATCGCGCCGCCCGGCGCCGGTAGTTCCTTGACCGGAACGATCGGCTCGCCGCTGCGCCGGTCGAGCACATAAAGGTCACCCTGCTTGGTCGGCCCGACCAGCGCCGGCACCACGCCACTTTCCGTGGTGATGTCGACCAGCGTCGGCTGCGCCGGCACGTCCATGTCCCAGAGATCGTGATGCACGGTCTGTCGCACCCAGCGCAATTGTCCGCTGTTGAGATCGAGCGCGGTGATCGAAGAGGAGAATTTCTCGTCATTGGCGCTGCGCCCGGCGCCGAGCTGGTCCGGCGTCTTGTTGCCGAGCGGCACATAAAGCAGCCCGAGCTTCTCGTCGGCGCTCGCCGTCGACCACATGTTGGGCGAATTGTTGGTATAGGTTTGGCCCGGCGGCAGCGGCGTCGTCTGGTCAGGATTGCCGGAATCCCAGTTCCACAACAGCGCGCCGGTGTCGGCATCGTAGGCACGGATAACGCCGGACGGCTCCTGCGTCGAATAATTGTCGTTGACCGCGCCGCCGACGATGATCTTGTTGGCGACGATCAGCGGCGCCGAGGTCGAATAATAATAGCCCGGCTTCGGATATGGCATGTTGGCAAGCAGGTTCAGCGTGCCACCTTCGGCGAAAGTCGGGCAGACCTGGCCGTTCGCGGCATCGAGCGCGATCAGCCGGGCGTCGGACGTCGGCAGGTAGATGCGTGTGGCGCAGGGCTGGCCGGCGGCGATCTTGGCATCGGCATAGTAGGACACGCCGCGGCAGGTCTGGTGCTGACGGTCCTTGTTCAACTTGATCTTGGGATCGAAGCGCCATTTTTCCTTACCGCTCGCGGCATCGATGGCGATGGCGAAATTATGCGGCGTGCAAATATAGAGCGTGTCGGCAATCTTCAGCGGCGTCACCTGATAGGTCGTCTCGCCGATGTCGTCGGGCCCTTTCACGTCGCCGGTGCGATAGGTCCAGGCCGGCTGCAGATTGGCAACGTTTTCGGCGGTGATCTGGTCGAGCGGCGAATAGCGCTGGCCATATTGGGTACGACCGTAATAGTGCCATTCGCCGGCCGGCACGTTGCCGCCGAGATCGGCCGTCGGCGTCACCTTGTCGGTGTTGAGTTCACCCGCAATATCCTTTGGATCGGTCGTCATCGAATAGCCGGCGACCGCAAGCGAGGCCAGCACGGCGAGGATCAGCGGCGCGCGTCCGTCGGGACCGGTAAGCCCGCGCCGCGCCCATGGCGTCAACAGCCATAGCGCGACAAGCACGATGATGCCGCCGCGCGGGCCGAGCTCCCACCAGTCGAAGCCGATCTCCCAGACCGCCCAGGCGAGCGTGCCGAGCACGATCGCCGCGTAGAGCCACAGCGCCGTGGATCTGCGCCTATAGAGCAGCCAGGCGGCGACAAGGAAAGCTAGACCGACGATGACGTAATACCAGCTGCCGCCCAGTGTCACGAGCCAGATGCCGCCGCCGCCAACCGCCAGGCCGATGAGGAAAAGGATCAGGGAGGTGATGACCACAGCCAAGACGGTGCTCCTTCGACTGGTGCGCTCCGCGACGCGTCCATGGGCAACCCCGCATTGCGTTCCTGCCCCCACGCAACTTTCTCCGGCCCGCCTCCCCTGTCAAGCAAGCTCGACGTTTTACGGCGCCGGCCCTCGGCAAGCCCGGCCTTTTGGTTAGCGGACCCATTCCAGATTGTGAGTCTACCGACTGGACAGAGAACAAAACGGAGACACTTCTGGCCTTTCGCTGCCGAATCACTACATTCGGGGGGAGATGTCCGGCTTTTCGGAAGACATGCCCTTTTTTGACGAACCGAACGCGCGGCCCGTGGCCCCGTCGGGCATTGCCGCGCGCGCCATGGCTGCCCGCAGCAACCAGAACAACGCGCCCGATTATCTCAACGGCCTCAACCCCGAGCAGCGGCTGGCGGTGGAAACCACCGAAGGCCCGGTGCTGGTGCTGGCCGGCGCCGGCACCGGCAAGACGCGGGTGCTCACCACCCGCATTGCCCACATCCTTGCCACCGGCAAGGCCTTCCCCTCGCAGATCCTCGCCGTCACCTTCACCAACAAGGCGGCGCGCGAGATGAAGCAGCGCATCGGCCTGTTGATCGGCGACGGCAATGTCGAGGGCATGCCGTGGCTCGGCACCTTCCATTCGATCGGCGTCAAGCTGCTGCGCAGACATGCCGAGCTGGCTGGGCTCAAATCCGACTTCACCATTCTCGACACCGATGATGTCGTGCGGCTGATCAAGCAGCTCATCCAGGCCGAAGGACTGGATGACAAGCGCTGGCCGGCCAAGCAGTTCGCCCAGATGATCGACGGCTGGAAGAACAAGGGCCTCGGCCCCGCCGACATCCCCGAGGGCGATGCCCGTGCCTTCGCCAACGGCAAGGGCCGCGAGCTCTACAAGGCCTATCAGGAGCGGCTGAAAACGCTGAACGCCTGCGACTTCGGCGATCTGCTGTGCCACCCGATCCGCATCTTCCGCGCCAATCCGGACGTGCTGAAGGAATACCACAAGCGCTTCCGCTACATCCTCGTCGACGAATATCAGGACACCAACACCGCGCAGTACATGTGGCTGCGCCTGCTGGCACAGCGGCCTCAATCCTCCCCCCCTGAGGGGGAGGTGCCCGCGAAGCGGGCGGAGGGGGTTGCCGCAGAAGGCACCGCTGATGCGTCGAGCACTGCCGCACGGACCCCACCCGGCCGGGCTTTGCCCGGCCACCCTCCCCTCAAGGGGGAGGGAAATCCGCGGCCAGCCACCGTAAATATCTGCTGCGTTGGCGACGACGACCAGTCGATCTATGGCTGGCGCGGCGCCGAGGTCGACAACATCCTGCGCTTCGACAAGGATTTTCCCGGCGCCACCATCATCCGGCTGGAGCGCAACTACCGCTCGACCGCGCACATCCTCGGCACCGCGTCGCATCTCATCGCCCACAATGAGGGCCGCTTCGGCAAGACGCTGTTCACCGAAAAGATCGCCGAGGACGACGAGAAGGTGCATGTCCATGCCGCCTGGGATTCCGAAGAGGAGGCCCGCGCCGTCGGCGAGACCATCGAGTCCTACCAGCGCCAGAAGCATAATCTCAACGACATGGCGATCCTCGTCCGTGCGTCCTTCCAGATGCGCGAATTCGAGGACCGCTTCGTCACGCTCGGCCTCAACTACCGCGTCATCGGCGGCCCGCGTTTCTACGAGCGGCTCGAAATCCGCGACGCGCTGGCCTTCTTCCGCGTCGTCGCTCAAGGCGCCGACGACCTCGCCTTCGAGCGCATCGTCAACGTACCGAAGCGCGGCCTTGGCGAGGCCACCATCCGCCAGATCCACGACACCGCACGCGCCCTGCGCATCCCGATGCTGGAGGCGGCGGCAACACTCGCTGAGAGCGACGAGCTGAAGCCGAAGCCGCGCGCGGCACTGCGCGAGGTATCGGCCAATTTCGAGCGCTGGCAGAAAGCGCTGGAAACCACGCCGCACACCGAGCTCGCCGAGACCATTCTCGAGGAGAGCGGCTACACCGACATGTGGAAGAACGACCGCTCGGTCGAAGCGCCGGGGCGGCTGGAAAACCTCAAGGAGTTGATCCGCTCCATGGAGGAGTACGAATCGCTGCGCTCCTTCCTCGAACATGTCGCGCTGGTGATGGACGCCGAGCAGAACGCCGAGCTCGATGCCGTCAACATCATGACGCTGCATTCGGCCAAGGGCCTCGAATTCGAAACCGTGTTCCTGCCCGGCTGGGAGGAAGGCCTGTTCCCACACCAACGCTCGCTCGACGAGGGCGGCCGCTCAGGGCTGGAGGAGGAACGCCGCCTCGCCTATGTCGGCCTGACCCGCGCCAAGAAGAACCTGCACATCTGGTTCGTTTCCAACCGCCGCATCCACGGCCTCTGGCAATCGACCATCCCGTCGCGCTTTCTCGACGAGCTGCCGGAAGCCCATGTCGAAGTTTCCGAGAGCGGCAACTCCTATGGCGGCTATGGCAATGCCTATGGTGGCGGCTCGTTCGCCTCCGGTCGTGGCGGCCAAGGTGCAGGCAGGCAGAACCCCTATGGAGCATCGCGCTTCGACAACATAGGCGGCGATAACGGTGCTGAAAAATCCGGCGCTTTCTCCAGCACCTATGCGACACCGGGCTGGCAGCGCGCTCAGGCCAACCGCACCGAGGCGACCGACCGCAATTGGGGCACGCGCTCCGGCCACCAGGTCGAGCGCATCGGCTATGGCGAAACCGACTCCGGCTACGGCGCCGGCCGCACCTCGATCAAGGGCCGCACCATCGACGGCGAACTGGTCGCCAAATCCGTCGCCGACACGCCGTCCCCCTTCAATGTCGGCGACCGCGTCTTCCACCAGAAATTCGGCAACGGCAACATCTCGGCAATCGAAGGCAACAAGCTTACCATCGACTTCGACAAAGCCGGCCAGAAACGCGTGCTGGACGGGTTTGTCACGGGAGTTTGAGGTCGCCTGTCGTTAGCGATACCGCGCCTGGTTCCACTTATGGCCAAGCAGCGACAAGATGATGATTAGCCCGTTGAAGAACTGGACGTAGAAGCCGCTCAGTCCCGCCGCGACGACGCCGGTCTGGATGAAGGAGACGGTGACCGCGCCGATCGCACCGCCGACGACGGTGCCGATGCCGCCCCAGGTCGGGGTGCCGCCGACGAACACCGATGCCAGCACCGGCAAGAGATAGCCGTCGCCGGCCGTCGGCCACCAGGTGAAGTTGATCATCACCGAGAACGTGCCGGCGATCGCCGCGCCGATGCCGACGAAGACGAACACCTTCACCCTGACGCGCTTGACGTCGATGCCCATCTGCTGGGCGCTGTCGGGATTGTCGCCGACCACCTTGACCTGGGCACCGAAGCGATGGCGGTTGTAGAGCAGCGCCGACAGCACGACGAAGCCGATGGCCCAGAAGATCTGCACCGGAATGCCGTAAAGCTGGCTGGAGAAGATCTTGTAGGCCCAGCTGTCGGCAAGGCCGGTCAGCGCCGTCGACCTGCCCTCGTTGATGATCTGGATCAGGCCGCGCAGCAGGAAATTCATGCCGAGCGTGGCGATCAGCGACGACAGCCCCCCATAGACGACCAGCGAGCCGACCAGGAAGCCGAGCAGCATGCCGGTGACCATTGCCGCGGCGATGCCGACGAACGGGTCGTAGCCGGCCCGCACGACCAGCGCAAACACCCAAGAGGCGAAGCCCATCGTTGCCGGAAACGACAGGTCGATCTCGCCGCAGGTGACGACGAAAACCAGCGGCACCACCACGAACAGCGCCACAGGCAACGTGGTCAGCACGGAACTATAGAGATACCAGCTGGTGAAGACCGTCGGATTGGCGATCATGAACACCGCCATCATCACGATGAACACCGCAAGCGTGCCGAGTGCGGCGCGGTTGTCGAGGACAAAGCCGCGCATCCAGTGATCGGACGGGTGTTTCCATGCCTTCGGGGCGGCTTCGCTGCTGCCGAGAGGGGTTTGCAGATCGGGCTCCATTGTCTTGCTCATCGCGTTGCCTGCTCCCCGGCGTCGTGCAATCCCGCCAGTCCGCCGGGGTGTGCCACGTCTTCCATGAAATTGATGAGGTCTTCGGCCGACTTGACCTCGCTCCGGTCGGCGCTGAGCGCGACCTTGCCGCGATCGAGCACGACGAAGCGGTCGGCGATATCGAAGACGTGGTGGATATTGTGGCCGATGAACAGGATCGACCGGCCGCTCGCCCGCACCTGGCGCACAAAATGAAAAACCTTCGCCGTTTCGGTCAGCGACAGCGCCGTCGTCGGCTCGTCGAGGACGATCAGGTCGGCCTTCTTGTAGATGGCGCGGGCGATTGCCACGCCCTGGCGTTCGCCGCCCGACAGCTGGCCGACGATCGACTGCGGCGTGAACACCTTCGAGGTGAAGCCGATCTCGCGCATCAGCCGGCTCGCCTCCGCGATCTCCTTGTTGACCTTCAGCCAGCCAAGCCAGCCGGTGAGCTCGCGGCCCATGAAGATGTTGCGCACGATCGTCTGCTGCACGGCGAGCGCCCGGTCCTGGAACACCGTTTCGATGCCGGCGTCGCGCGAGCGCGCGGCGCTCCACCCGGTCACCGGTTTGCCGCGAATGAGGATTTCGCCGCTGGTCGGCTTGACCACGCCGGAAAGGATCTTGATCAGCGTCGACTTGCCGGCGCCGTTGTCGCCGATCAGGCCGACCACCTCGCCGCGGTCGACGCTGAGATTGACCCCACCAAGCGCATAGACCTGGCCGTAGGACTTGCTGATGTCACGCAGTTCGATGAGGCGTTCGGCCATGGCGGTCCTCGCTTGATTTCGTGCCGGCGTCTTCGCCAGCGGCCCCGCCGGCCGGGCTAAATCCCGGCCGACGGCTTAAGAGGTCAGCGCAGCGCCTGCTTGGCCAGCTCGGCGACAATCTCGTAATTCTGCGGCGTGACGAAGCCGGCGCCGGTGTCGACGTTCATTGGCGCCAAACCCAGCACCACTTGCTGGCAGAGGCTGAGGATCGGCAGATAGCCCTGCAGGAACGGCTGCTGGTCGGCCGTCAGCTGCACCCAGCCGCCCTTGAAGCCCTCGACAATCTGCGGGCTGGTGTCGAAACCAAAGTTGAAGATGTCGCCCGGCTTCCTGCCCGCCGCCTGCATGTAGGTCGGCACATTGCCCAGCAGCTGCCCGCCGGGATAGCCGACCGCCTTGACGTCGGGATTGTTGAGCAGTGCTGCCGTGATCACCGGAATGGCCAGATTGGGGTCGGCTGCCCACTCGGTTTGAGAATTGATTTGAACGACGTCGATGCCGGCCTCTTTCAGTGCGGCGACCGTGCCGCGTTCGCGCGCGCCGCGGCTCTCGTTCTCGAACGGGCCGATCATGATCGCCTTGTCGCCGGCCTTGAGCCCGGCCAGCTTGAACGCCTCGGCGCCGAGCGCGCGGCCCTGCTGCTCCTGCTGGGCGCCGACATAGCCGCCGCCGAACGCCGCCGTGACCGTCGGCACCGGCACGTTCTGGTACATCATCTGATGCCGTCCTTGTGCGCCTGTTCGGCCAGCGGCATGATCGCGGCGTCGCCTGGGTGGCCCATCATGGCGATGCCTTGGGGCTTGACCGCAACAGCCTCGCGCAACTGCTGGACCATCTTCTCCACGTCCCACCCAGAGAAGATATAGTCGACCTTGGGCCCGAGATCGGCGGCCGCCTGCTTGGCACCATTATAGACGATGGTGCCGAACGCATCGCCCTCCGCCCCGCCGGCGAAGAAACGGATATGGACATCCTTACACCATTGCGCATCGAGCGCCTGCGCTGGCAAGGTCGAGAGTGTGGCGGCGAGCGCCATCGCGGCCGCCGCGACGGTCGAGCGCAGAACTGTCCTTCTCATCGTAATGCTCATGCACTTATCCTCCCTTTATTCCCTCGCTAGCCGAGGGGTTTCGACGATCGCTTCGGCATTGCGCCGTAATCTTTCGCTGGCCGGCACCTCCCGCCGGCCGACTTCTCACACCGGGTTCGGCAGATAGCTCGCGCCTCCCCGGCATTGTTGGAGATAATCCAGCGCACGCGCCTGCCCGGTGATCTCGAGATCGCCGCGGTAGACCGGGTCGTGCCAGCCCTCGATGTCGATGGCACCTTTGTAGCCGACCAGCCGCAGCTCGCTGATCACCCGCGTCCAGTCGCTGTCGCCGAAGCCAGGCGTGCGCATCTGAACGAACGGCAGGCGGCCGAACACGCCATGTTCACGGATCACGTCCCAGCGCACTGTCGCGTCTTTGCCGTGGACGTGGAAGATGCGCGGCGCCCATTTGCGGATCTGCGGGATCGGGTCGATCAGGTAGACCAGCTGGTGGCAGGGCTCCCACTCCAGACCGAGATTGTCGTCCGGCAATTCATTGAACATCAGCTCCCAGGCGTCTGGATTATGGGCGATGTTCCAGTCGCCGCTGGCCCAGTTGCCGTCCATCGCGCAGTTCTCGAAGGCTATGCGCACGCCCTTGTCTGCGGCACGCTTTGCCAGCTTCCCCCAGACCTCGCGGAAGCGCGGCAGGCTGTCGGGCAGCGGTTTGCCGCGAATGCGGCCGGTAAAGCCGCTGACCATGTTGGTGCCGAACAGATGCGCGTTGTCGATGATCGTTTCCCACGCCTGGAGCACGCCGCGATCGACTTCACCGCTCTCCAGCGGATTGCCGAACACGCCGATCGACGAGATGACGACATCGGCATCGCCGATCGCCTCGCGGAGCTCGCCTGCCAGCCTTGGAATGTCCTTGCCGCCCAGCGTCTGCCAGAAGAACGGCTGGATGCTCTCGAAGCCGAGCGGCAGAATCTGCCTGACATAGGCGGCCGGGTCGTCGAGATTGGCCCGCACCATTGTGCCGATCCTGATGTCGAGCAGCGGGTTTGGCATCATGATCCTTCCTGTGCAGCGATGGCGACCCGGCGCCCAGTTTCGGCGCTCTCGATCGCCGCGAAAACCATGGCCAGGCTCTTGATGTTGTCGGCGCCGCGCGTCTCCGGCTCGGTGCCGGTTTCGACGGCGCGGACGAAATCCTGGATGATGCCGAGATGGCCGCCGACGCGATCGGCCGGGTCAAGCGGCGGCACGGCTATCGGTTCGGTACGGTCGAACAGGCCTTCACGGACCGGCCGCACGACTTCCGCCTTCAGCCCGTCCTCGCCGTCCCAGACAATGCTGCCGCGCTCGGCGACGATGCGCCATGTACTGTCCCAGCTGGTACGGAAGCCGGCCGCGCACCAGCTGCCGGCATAGGTGAACAGCTTGCCGCCGCCGAGGTCGAAACTTGCGGCTGCCGACGACCCTTGCCGATACCAGGAATTGGCCGGCTCCCACTCCTGGCAATAGACGCCGGCCGGTTCGCCGGCCACCATGTAGCGGGCGGCATCGAATGTGTGGATCGCCATATCGAGCAGCAGCACATGGCGCATCTCTTCGCGAAAACCGCCGAAATGCGGCGCTACGAAGAACTCGGCGTGGATGCTGGTCGCAGCACCAATGACGCCGGAATCGAGAAAGCGCCGGATGCGCCTGACATTGGCGACATAGCGGCGGTTCTGCACGACGGCATGGATACGCCCGGCGCTGCGGGCGGCCTCGACAATGGCACGCGCATTATCCGGGCTGTCGGCCAGCGGCTTTTCGGTCAAGAGATGGCAATGGTGGGCAAAGGCGGAAAGCGCGACCTCGCGGCGGGCGGCGGGCACCACCACGTCGAATACCGCGTCGGGCCTGGTCTGGTCGAGCACGGCGTCGAGGTCGGTTCCGATAACGGCGCTCGAAAGCTCGTATTCGCGCGCCCTCGCCCGCGCCCTTTCGGCGTCGAGATCGACCAGGGCGACAATGGTGAGCCCGTCGATCTGCCTGGCCGCATCGAGCCAGGCCTTGCTCATCGCGCCGCAGCCGACCAGGACGACATTGATCATCCAGCACTCCTCCCTCTCGGCCCCTCCAGACCGATCGTCACGGCATTCACGGCAGGACCGTAAACCTTTTTCCGTAAACGTTTACGAGAACACACCCGATGGCGTACAATGTCAATTAGCCGGTGCGAAAAATTGTCCTGCCGCCTTGGCCCGGAGAGCTGCCGGTGCTAGCCAAGCAAGGGGGAGAACTGTCCTTTGGCGTCCAGCATTCACGACCTTGCACGTCACCTGAACATTTCGATCGGCACGGTGTCGCGCGCGCTCAACGGCCGCGCCGACGTCAATGCCGACACACGCCAGCGCGTGCTCGATGCGGCCAAGAAGCTGAATTATTCGCCGAACCAGTCCGGCCGCAGCCTGCGGCGCGGCGCCACCCATTCGGTCGCCTTCATGCTGCAGCCGCATCCGGGCGACCAGGAATATGGCGAGCCGTTCTTCATTCCGTTCCTGACCGGGCTGCAGGCCAAGCTCGCCGAAAGCGGGCTCGACCTGATCGTCGTGATGGGCGCGCCGGGCGACTATCAGCAGGAGCGCCTGCGCCGTGTCGTCGAGACGCGGCGGGCGGATGCGGTGGTGCTGGCCTGGACGCGGCGCGAGGACGAGCGCATCGACTATTTGACCCAGGCCGGTTTCCCGTTCGCGACGCTCGGCCGCAGCCGCTCCGGCGGCGATTCCTATCCCTCGCTCGACCTCGATTTCGAAAAAGCCGGGGCTGACGCGGTCGATCGCCTCGTCGCACGCGGCCACCGCCGCATCGCGGCCATCCGCCCGTCGCTCGACCTCAATTTCGGCTATCTGTTCCTCGCTGGCTATCGCAAGGCGCTGCGGCGGCATGGCATCGAATTCGACCCCGAACTGATCGCTGACGGCTTCATCAACGAGGCCGGCGGCTACGCGGTGACGCCGAAGGTCATGCGCTCCAAGGACCCGCCGACCGCCATCATCTTCAACAACGATGCGATGGCGCTTGGCGGCTGCAAGGCTCTGGCCGAGGCGGGCATCAGGCCCGGCCACGACATCGCAGTGATCGTCATCGTCGACACGCCGCTCTGCCGCTATTTTTCGCCGGCGCTGACCGGCTTCCGCCCGGCGCTTGAGCCGATGGGCGAGCGGCTGGCCGAAATGCTGCTGGCATCGATCCCGGCTTACGCCGGCGCCGAAGGCGCCCGCATCACCCGCGAGGTCTGGCCGCTGGAGCTTGTCGCGCGCGACAGCGACTGAATCGCGAAGGTCACTGAGCAGGCTGAGGTCGGTCAAGCCGGCCGCGCTCGCGCTCCGGCGTTGCGACCAGCGAGGCAGCGGCGGCATTGGCGGCGGCAAGTGCCGCTTCGACAGGCTCTCCACGCGCAAGCCCCGCCGCAAAGGCGCCGACGAATTCATCGCCGGCACCGTGGGTGCTGACCACCTTCACTGGCATCGCCGACAAGGCGAACGCCAGGCCATTGCAGTCGCGATAGGCGACCCCCTCCCCACCTGCCGTGACAATCGCAGCCGGATAGGAACCGACGAGCATACCGGCCGCCTTCGCCGCACCCTCGAGCGTGTCGACGACAGGAACGCCGGCCAGGAACTCCGCCTCGATGGCGTTGACGATGACGATGTCGGTCAACGCGATCAGTTCGGCTGACAGCTTTCGCGCCGGCGCCGCGTTGAGGACGACGCGGCCGCCATGCGCCTTCACCGCCCGCGCCGCGACAATGTTGGCGGCGTCCGTCACCTCGTTCTGCAGCAGCAGCACCGTCGTTTGCGCGATCAGCTCACCCGCCTCCGCAATCTCCTTTTCGCCGAGAGTGAGATTGCTGCCCGAGACGATCACCGCGCCATAGTCGCCGCTGGCGTCGAAGATCGCCACGCTCATGCCCGAGCCGGCGCCGGGAGCCACTCCCACGAAGCGCCGGTCAACGTCGTTGCGATCGAGATTGTCGAGAAGCGCCCGGCCGAAATCGTCATCGCCGACAGCACCGATCATTGCCGCACGCACACCGGCCCGCGCTGCCGACACCGCCTGGTTGCCGCCCTTGCCGCCGCATTTTGGATGCCAGGCATGGCCGGTCACCGTTTCGCCCTTGCGTGGGCGATCGGGGGCTTCGACCATGATATCGTAATGCAGGCTGCCGAATACGGTCACCAGCGGCGGGGAAGCCGTCATGTGCCCCAGACCTTCATGAGCCGCTTGCCTTTCATGAGTTCTTATCTTTCCGTTTCGACGTCACCGCAGACATGGTGCGGCCGAGATTGCGCTCCGCCGCCTGGTAGTCGCGTTGCGCGACCGCGACGAACAGCGCGTCGAGAATGTTGAGCTGGGCAATGCGCGCCGCTGCGTTCTCACCCATCAACGGCGAGCCTTGCGCGGTCGAGCAGAGCACGATGTCGGCCACGGCTGCCAATGGCGAGTTGTCATAGTTGGTGATAGCCAGCGTGCGCGCGCCGCTTTTGCGCGCAAGTTGGATGGCGTCGATGACGGCGCTCGTGTTGCCGGAATGCGAGAAGCCGACAGCAATGTCGTCGGCGCCGAGCAGCGAGGCCGACATTAGCATCATGTGCGAATCGTCGTAGACAGAGGTGCGGATGCCGATGCGCAGGAATTTGTGCGAAACGTCGCGTGCGATCTGCGCCGAGCCGCCGACGCCGTAGAAATCGCGATTCCTGGCGCGGTAAAGCAGATCGGCTGCACGGTCGAAATCGTCCATGTCGAGAATGGCCAGCGTCTCCTCCAGCGCCTGGATGGAGGTGCGGAACACCTTCTGCACGATCTCGGCTGAACTGTCGTCCACCGACAGCTCCTGATGCATCTCGGCGGTCGGCAGGCGGCTGTACTCATAAACGGCGGTGCGAAAATCGCGATAGCCGGAGAAGCCGAGCTTCTTGGCGATCTTGACCACCATCGCCTCCGACACACCGGCCTCCTCGGCGATCTGCTTGAGCGGTATGGTCTCGTCGAAGCCGCGCCGTCCGAAGACGGTTTCAACCACCTTCGCCTCGAGCGGCGTCAGATGCGGCATCATCATGCGGATGCGCGGTCCTACTGCTTTCAGGTCCAGGCCGGTCAAGGTCATCCACGTCCCCTCGTCACGCGATCGATAAGCATCGCGGCGAGGATTATAAGGCCAGTTGCCAAGAGCTGATAGAAGGACTGCACGTTCATCAGCGTCAGGCCGTTGCGCATGCTGCCGAGGATGACGGCACCCAGGATCGTGCCGACTACGCTGCCCTTGCCGCCCATCAGCGAAGCACCGCCGATCGCCGCCGCTGCTATGGCGTCGAGCTCCCAGAGATTGCCCAGAATGGGTTCGGCCGCACCCAGCCGGCCGATCAGGACCTGCGCTGCAAGCGCTGCCAGCAGGCCCGAGATCATATAGGCGGCGATCTTGGTGCGGGCGATCGGCACGCCGGCTATGTAGGCCGCCTCCTCATTGCCGCCGACGGCGAGCAGATATTCGCCGAACGGCGTCTTCTTGAGGATGATCCAGGCAATCAGCGCGACCACGGCCACGATGATGACCGCCAACGGCAATCCGAACAGCGAGCCGTTGAAGATGGCGCGAAAGCCGGCAGGCAGGCCGAGCACCGGATTGCCGCCGGTATAGATCAGCGCCAGCGCCCGGTAGGTGCTCAGCGTGCCGAGCGTGACGATGAAAGGCTGCAGCCCGACATAGGCGACCAGCACGCCGTTGAGCAGTCCGCAGGCAAGGCCGATGGCGAAGCCGGCGGCGATGGCCAGCGGAAACGGCACGCCGGCAACCAGCATCGAGGCCGAGATGACGGCCGAAAGGGCTGCCGTCGGCCCGACGGACAGGTCGATGCCGCCCGAGATGATCACCAGCGTCATGCCCAACGCCAGGCAGGCATTGATGCTCGACTGCTGCAGGATGTTGATCAGGTTACGCTCGGCAAAAAAGCCGGGGACCAGCGCCCCGAAGACGGCAAGGATCACCACCAGGCCGATCAGCGTGCCGGCGTCGCGCACGGAAAACCGGTGCAGGAAATCTGCCCTTGGGCGCGCTGCTGTGTGTTGCGTTATATCGGTCATCCGCTGGTCCTGTCCGTTATGCACCGGCCCGATGGCCTTGCGCCTTGCCGGCCTCAATCTCCGTTTGGGGTATGGCGTGCGCGGCGATCACGTGTTCGCTGAGACTTGCGCGGCCCAGTTCGGCGGCGACCGTGCCGTCGCGCATGACCAGCACGCGGTCGGCGAGCCGGATCACCTCGGGGAGTTCGGACGACACGACGATTACCGAATGGCCTTCGGCGGCGAGTTCCTCGATCAGGTGGTAGATCTCCGCCTTGGCCCCGACATCGATGCCGCGCGTCGGCTCGTCGAACAGAAGGATTCGCGTTCCCGCCGCCAGCCAGCGGCCGATGATCGCCTTCTGCTGGTTGCCGCCGCTGAATAGGCGGATCGGCCGGTCGAGCAGGAACGGTCTGAGATTGACGCGTTTCATCTTCTCGGCTGCCACGCGCTTCAGCCTGATGTGATCGATGACGCCGCGCGGCGCGAACACGCCCATCGACGCCAGCGCCATGTTGCTGGAGATCGACCGCAACGGCACGATGCCTTCGCGCTTGCGCTCCTCCGGCACCAGGCCAATGCCGGCCGCAATCGCGTCGCGCGGACTGGAAAGCTTTACCGCCTTGCCGTCGATCTCTATCGCGCCTGATGAGGCCCGGTCGGCACCGGCGAGCAGCCGCAGCAGTTCGGTGCGGCCCGACCCGACCAGGCCGGCAATGCCCAACACCTCGCCGCGATGCAGCTCGAACGAAACGTCATGGACCTTGGTCGCCGAGGCAAGGCCACGCACACTCAGCCTGATCTCGGCGGAAGCATGCGAGCGGTGCTGTTCCTGGGCAAGCTCGCGGCCGACCATCATCGAAACGACGGCCTTTTCCGAGACCTGTGCGATATCGACGGACCCGACCACGGCGCCGTCGCGCATGATGGTGGCGCGCTGGCAGATGCCGAACACCTCGTCCAGCTTGTGCGAGACATAAACGACGGCGACACCGCCGCGCGCCAGACCGGCAATCACCTCGGCCAGTCGTTCGAACTCGCTCGGCGTGAGGCTCGACGTCGGCTCGTCCATCGCCACGATTCTGGCGCGGTCGAGCAGCGCCCGGCCGATCTCGACGATCTGCCGCTGCGCCACCTTCAGGCTGCCCAGCGGGGCTGCCGGATCGATGGTCGGGTCGATGGCGGCCAGCGCTTCCGCAGCACGGCGTTCCTGCTCGCGCCGTGCGACGAAGACGCCGCCGCGCGTCAGCGGATGGCCGAGAAACATGTTCTGCGCGACGCTGAGACGTGGCACCTGCTGTAATTCCTGATGGATCATCGCCACACCGGCGGCGCGCGCCGCGACCGGGGTGTTCAGCATGGCCGGCTTTCCGTCGATGAGCACGCGTCCCGCTGTCGGCCGGTAGACGCCTGACAGGATGCGCAGCAGCGTCGACTTGCCGGCACCGTTTTCGCCAAGCAGGCCATGGATTTCGCCGGCGCCGACCGAAAAGGACACATCGCTCAGCGCCCGTACGGCCGGAAACAGCTTGGAAATGCTCTCGAATTGCAGCCGCGCTGGCATTGCTTCAGTTCTCCAGGCAAGGGTGCCGACCCAAGGCCGGCACCCGCCGCCCCTGCTCTATTGGCCCACTGCCGCGTCCTCGAGCAGCGCCTTGCGCACGGAATCGCCACCGCCTGAGTAACGGTCGGCATTGTCCTTGGTGATCAGCGCCTGCGGCGTGGCGACGACGCGCGGCAGCTTCTGCCCGGCCACCAGCCGCAGCGCCGATTCCAGCGCCACCTCGCCGGTCAGCACCGGGAAAGAATCGACGGTACCGGTCAGCTCGCCGGCGCGGATCGAGGCATAAGCGTCGGAAATCCCGTCGGTGCCGAAGACGGCGACTTTGTCCTGCAGGCCGGCGGCCTTGACCGCTTCGACGATGCCCAGCGCCATGCCGTCATTGTTGGCATAGAAGCCGATCAGGTCGGGGTGCTGCTGCAGGATGTTGGTGGCCGCGTCGTAGGAGGTCTGGCGATCCCAGTTGCCGGGGACGCTGGCGACGACCTCGAATTTGCCAGCCTCGGTGATGGTGGTCTTGAAGCCGTCGGTGCGCTGGACGGCGGCGTAGACGCCGGCCTGGCCTTCGACGATGGCAACCTTGCCGCCATCCGGCCGATTCTTGATGAACCATTTGGCGACGCGCACGCCGTTGTCGCGCTGGACATTGCCGACATAGTGCTCGGCCTGCGGGATGACCGCGTCATTGACGTTAACCACCGGCACATTGGCTGCCTTGGCCTGTTCCATGATCGGCTGCAAGTTGGAGTCGGTCTGCGGCGAGACGAGAAGCACGTTGTAGCCTTGCGTGACCAGGCCTTCGGCGATGGTGAGCTGCCCGAGCTGGTCGCCCTCGCTTTGCGCCGCTTGGTAGACGACGGGCACGCCGGTGCGGTCGCCGAACGACTTGTAGCCCTCTCCCAGCGAGCGCCAGTATTCGTTGGTCAGCGTCTTGGAGACCGCACCCGCCTTGGTGCCCTCGGGCAGCTTGGGGAAAGCCCCGAACTTGGCCTCGAGCTGCGACCAGTCGATGCGATCCTTCTCGGTGTCGGAATTGAGCGGCGCGAGGTCCGCGGAAAACGACGACCCTATGGACAGCGCCATCAGTGCAGCGGTAGCGGTGGCAAGCAGAAATTTCATGGTCTTTCCTCCCTTGTTGAAAACAGTGATGGCCCCGGCCTCAGCTGTCCGGCCCGAGCATGGCTTCCTGGATTATGGCCTGCGAGGCGACCGCGTCCTGACGGTCGATGGCAGTGGATAGGCGATTGTCCTTTTCCAGCCGATCGACGACGCGCAGCATGCGCTTGACAGTCGCGATGTTGACTTCGCATTCGTGGACCGGGTCGAGCCCGGTCATGTCGGGGAACGTGTCGAAGTAGATTGCCCCGGCATAGCCGTCGCGGCGGATCTGCCTGAGCAGCTCGATCGTCTGCAGCGTGTGCACTGCGCCGACCATCAGGCCGTCGTCGCGCTTGGCGTAGCCGTCGTTGAGATGCACGCCGAGCAGCTTGCTATGGCGCGCCACGAGTGCTGCGGCAAAGGCCGGCTGCTCGTCGGCATAGAGCACATGCGCGAAATCGAGCGTCACGCCGAGATTGGGCAGGCCGATCTCGCGGATCGCCAGCAATGTCGTCGCCGCATCGGGCATCAGGCTGTAGGAGCGCGGCTCGTTGGGTTTGTATTCAAGGCTGATCTGACAGCCCGGGTCATGCGCCACTACTTCACGAATGCCATCGATTTCGTGTTGCCAGAGTGTTGCGTAGTCAGCTTGGAAGGCGTAGTCGAAGCCATCCTGCCCCAACCACAATGTCATCAGGCTGGCGCCGGCCTCGCGCGCGGCGTCGATGCCGGCCTTGGTCAGGTCGATGGCCTCGCGGCGAACGGAAGGATCCGGGTTGGTGAAGGCGCCGAGCTTGAAAGCCGGGTTAGAGTAGTAGCGCATGGCGAAGCCATTGATCGAAAGCCCGAAATCGCCGAGTTTGCGCGCCATTTCCGCAGGTTTTTCATCGACATGGTCGGGAAAGTTGAGGTCGAGATCGGTCAACTCCGCAACCTTCGCCGCACGTGCCGCCATTTGCAGCATGGACGGTTTGCCGACAAGATCGGGCCACTCGGACTGTGGCCGCGAGGCAAAGGAATTGAGGCGGGTGGCGAAACGATAGGCGGTCATCGGGGTCCTTTCATTGTCATAACTTTACACAAGAATGATTACTTGTAAAGTTGTTAATTGCTCGCTCGGCGACGACGAATTCGCCATACCCAGGCCAGTTGCGACCACGGGGGACAAGCAAGCGCGGCACTGTCACGCAAGTATCACGTTCGCGTCCTAGATCGCTTCTCCGAAGGCTTACGCGGCGTCCTTGATGCGACGCGACGCCTTTTCAGATCCCGGCAGCTTTGTCTCAAGGAGGATATCCATGAAAAACCTGCACCGAACCGCGTCCCTCGCCGTCGCGCTGGCGATGTTCACCGCCTTGACCCCGGCCTTGGCTGAAAACGCCGCGACAGTCGGCGGCGTCAGCTTCGTCAACAAGGGCCTAGTCGGTGTCGGCCGCATCCCGGCCAGCCAGAAGGACAAGTTCGGCGAGACGTTTGGGTCCGGCTCCGGCATGTCGATCGATGCTGCCGGCTGGACCCATGGGGCGGACGGCTACAAGGGCTCGCTTTGGCTGCTGCCGGATCGCGGCTACAATGTCGTCGGCACCACCGACTATCGCTCGCGTTTCAACACGATCGCCATCGAGTTCGCGCCGGCCGCGCCGGGTGCCACACCAGCCGCCGGGCAGGAACAGTCGGGCCTCAAGGCAACCTTAGCCGACACCATGCTTTTGACCGACGACAAGGGCGCCGACGCAACCGGCCTCGATCCGCTCAACGGCGTGCGCGCCGCGGCCGACGACATGCCGATCCTGCCCGAAGCCAACGGCAAGCTTGCGCTCGACAACGAGGCGATCGTGCGGCTGCCCGACGGCACCATGTTCATCTCGGACGAATACGGCCCGAACATCTATCGCTTCTCCGCCAATGGGCGTCTGATGTCGGCAACGCAGCCGCCGGCGGCGCTTGTCCCGATGCGTCATGGCACGCCGAACTTCGCGTCCGACAATCCGGGACCTGGCGCGGCGGACCCAGATCCGAAGGATCCCGAAACCGGCCGCCAGAACAACCAGGGCCTTGAAGGCATGGCACTGACGCCCGACGGCAAGTTCCTGATCGCCGTGCTGCAGTCGGCACCCAGACAAGATGGCGGCGATTCGCCCTCGACGCGCCGGAACACGCGCGCGCTGGTCTACGATGCTTCGGATCCTGACCAACTCAAGCTCGCGCATGAATATGTCGTGCCGCTGCCGGTGTTCACCGATGCCAAGGGCAAAACCAAGATCGCCGCGCAGAGCGAAATCGTGGCGCTGTCGGACAAGACCTTCCTGATGCTGGCGCGCGACAGCGGCAACGGCCAAGGGCTGAAGGGCGACACTTCGCTCCATCGCGAGATCAGCATCGTCGATGTGTCGGCGGCAACCGATATCGCCGGCACAGAGTTCGACAAGGACAAGCCGGTTGCGCCCAAGGGTGAGCTCGATGCATCGGTGACGCCCGCCAAGCTGACGCCGTTCATCGACATCAACGACAAGAGCGAGCTCGGCCGCTTCGGGCTGCACAATGGCGCGCCCAACGACCGCAACAACCTCTCAGAGAAGTGGGAGGCGATGTCGGTGGTGAGCGTCCTCGATCCAAAGCTCCCCGACGACTATTTCCTGTTGGTCGCCAATGATAATGACTTCCTCACGCAGGACGGCTCCCAGGTCGGCGCGACCTACAAGGCCGAGGATGGCGCCGATGTCGACACCATGTTCCTGGTCTATCAGGTCATGATTCCCGGCCTCGCCAAGAAGTAGTGGCACCCATACAGGCGGACGCGCCGAACGCGTCCGCCTGAGCTGGCGCGATTGAACGGTCGCGTTTCCGCAGTTGCGGCGCGCCCGCGCAAGGGCGGTGCCCTGGTGTGCTGCAAAACCTGCGACTGACGATCCAGTCGAAGGCACTTACCTCAACATCTCCGCGTCCTTTGGGACGCCAGCATCGATCGGCTCGGCTGTCCTGTCCGACACGGCGGCGATCTTCCCGGCGGCCGACAGGTTCGGGCGCACGAAGACCGGCGCGACGCCGTCGACGCGGCTGTAGAGGTCGATAATGTCCTGATTCATGAAGCGCACACAGCCGGAGGAAGCGTTCTTCCCGATGGAATCCCACTCGGGCGTGCCGTGCAGCCGATACATCGTGTCCTTGCCGTCGCGGAAGAGATACAGCGCGCGGGCGCCAAGCGGGCTCTGCGGGCCGGGCGGCATGCCGTCCTTGTATTTCGCCAGTTCCGGTCGGCGTTGGATCATTTCCGGCGGCGGCGTCCATACCGGCCACTTCTTTCTCGCCTGAACCACGGCGCTGCCGGTCCATCCGAAACCGGCCTTGCCGAGGCTGACGCCATAGCGAATTGCCTTGCCGCCGTCGCGCACCAGATAGAGGAAGTGCTCGGAAGTATCGACGACCATCGTGCCCGGTTTTTCGCCGGTCGGGTCGGACACGATTTGGCGCACGAACTTCGGATTGATCTTGGCTACCGGGATTGCCGGCAGTTGATAGCCCTCGTCGACGCGCGCCGCATACATGCTTGCCGCATCGCCGAGAGCCGGCTCGCTCGGCGCCGCTGTCACCGGCGGCGCCGCCACGTCCGTCGTGGTGCACGACGAAAGAGCCACGGAGGCCGCGCCCAGAGCGGATGCACCGAGAAAGGCGCGCCGGTTCAGGCGCTCAAAAAACAACGGAATATCAGACATGAGCCCCCCGGCTTACCCATGAGATCCAGGAAAATGCGGCCCCACGCATGCAGGATCAATATACGATTCCGGAAACTTTGAGAAATGCTTAGATCAAGGCACGCCAGGCGGAATTTGCGACGCCGCATCGACCTCTCCCGTTAAATCGGCAATCATTGCGGACTCAAGACAAGCCTTCGCCGAGTTGCCTGCCATGGACGACAACATGCCCCCGCGCCGGCGGACCGGCGACCTCACCAGTGGGCCTATCCCGCGCACCCTTTTACTGTTTGCCCTGCCGGTGCTCGGCTCCAATGTGCTGCAATCGCTCAACGGCTCGATCAATGCCGTGTGGGTCGGCCGTTTGCTCGGTGAAGCGGCGCTGACCGCCACGTCCAATGCAAACCTCGTGCTGTTTCTCATCCTCGGCACTGTCTTCGGCATCGGCATGGCGGCGACCATCCTGGTCGCGCAATCCGTCGGCGCTCGTGACCTGCCCGAAGCCCGGCGCATCGTCGGCACCAGCGCCACCTTCTTCTTCCTCGTCTCGGTGGTGTTCGCTGTCTGCGGCTGGATCTGGGTCGATGCGATCCTCGATGCACTCGGCACGCCGGCCGATGCTTTGCCGCTGGCGCGCTCCTATCTGCGCATCATCTTCCTGGCCGTGCCGATGATGAACCTGCTCTCCTTCGTCATGACAGTGCTGCGCGGCGCCGGCGACTCGCGCACGCCTTTCCTCTTCATGGCGCTGGCCGTCGTGCTCGACGTCATTTTGAACCCGTTGCTCATCCTCGGCATCGGCCCGTTCCCCGAACTCGGCATCGCCGGCTCGGCAGCCTCGACGCTGATCGGCCAGACGGTAAGCGTGGTTGCCATCCTGGTCGTGCTTTATGCGCGCAAGCACCCGCTGCGGCTGGCCGGCGCCAATCTTGCTCTGCTGCGGCCGGACCCGGCGCTGCTGCGACTTGTCGTCTTCAAGGGCGTGCCGATGGGCCTGCAGATGATCGTCGTCTCGTCCGCGGCTCTGACGGTGATGGGCATGGTCAATTCGTACGGCTCGCAGGTCGCAGCCGCCTACGGCATAGCCGCACAGCTCTGGACCTATATCCAGATGCCGGCACTCGCCATCGGCGCCGCGGTGTCGTCCATGGCGGCGCAAAATGTCGGCGCCGGGCACTGGGACCGGATCGGCCGCATCGCCGCCTCCGGCGTCGGCTTCAACCTTGTGCTCACCGGCGTGCTTGTCGCGCTGCTGTTCGTATTCGATCGCGCGGTGCTCAGCCTCTTCCTCGGCAGCGACAGTGCAGCAATCGACATCGCCACTCACATCAACAAGATCGCGTCGTGGTCCTTCATCCTGTTCGGCATCACCATCGTGCTCTTCGCCACCGTGCGTGCCACTGGCGCGGTGATGCCGCCGCTGATCATCCTGGTGATCTCGGTGCTGCTGGTGCGCACCAGCTTCGCCTATTTCTTCCGAAGCGTGATCGGCGAGGAAGCGCTGTGGTGGAGCTTTCCGGCCGGCTCGATAACCTCGCTCGTGCTGGCCGCGGCCTATTATCGCTTCGGCCGCTGGCGCAGCCTGCACATGATCGAGAGCCGGCCGGCTGCCGGCGAACCCCCGGATACCGGCCTCGGCGTACCGCGCCAGCGCGCCCATCTTTCACCCGAGACGCCGAACGGCTGAAAGGCCGGCTCAGCGCGCGTATTTCGCGCCAAGGCCGAGCGCCACCAGGGAAAAGACGGCAATCATGCCGGCAAAGGCCACGCTTGCCACGGTCGCGCTTGTCATGGTCGACAGGACGCCGATGCCGATCACCGGCAGCGCGTTGCCGCAAAAACAGCAGATGAAGAAGGCCGAGACGACTTCCGCGCGCCGGTCCGCCGGCGCGATCTCGTTCACCACTTGCAAGCCGCCGCGATAGCCGAGCGCTGCCGCCACGCCGCACAAGGCGGTCCCGGCAATCATTATGGCCATCGAGGCGAAGACCTGCGCCGCAACAATCAGCGCGACGGTTGGGATCATCAGCGCAAGCGCTGCGAACATCGCGGCTCGGCTCGAAAGTCGTGCTGTCGCTACAATGGTGGCGGCCGTCACGATCGCCAATTCAAAGAACAGAGCGCCGGCTTCGGCATGATTGGTTACCTGCAGTTGTTGCGCCAAAATGCTCGGTGCGAGTGCTGCATAAAAGCCGACCAGCGCCATTGCGCCAAAGCCGGTCACCGCCGGCGCAACGAAACTTGCGCGGATGTCATCGGGCACGGAAAGCCGCGGCCGCATCGAAACGTCAGCCAGTCTCCCCGGCCGCGAAACGGTTTCCCGCGTGCGCCAGACCAGCAGGGTTACAGTCGCGAGCATCGCAAGGTAGACGACGAATGTCAGCCTGAGCGGCCAAGGCGCGTATTCGGCAAGCAACCCGGCCCCCAGCGCACCGAGGCCGAGGCCGAGGAAATTGGTGCTGGTGGCAATCGTCGCCGCCTGTGACTTGTCGTCGGTCGGGAGCAATTCGGCGAGCCAGGCGGTGCCGGTACCCGCGCCGACCCCGATTCCCAGTCCGCTCAGAATTCGGGCGACATCGAGCCAGGCGACATTTTCGGCGAACAGGAAAACCACCGCGCTGACAACGGCCACCGCCATCCCGGCCAATGCCATTGGACGGCGCCCGATGACATCGGACACACGCCCCAACATCAGCAGCGCCGCCAGATTGCCGATGACATAGACGGCGTAGACCAGCGTCAACGTGATCTGCGAGAAACCGAAGACCTGCTTGTAGATGATGTAAAGTGGCGTCAGCGCCGTGCTGCCAGCGAAAAGAGCCGCGATCATGGCGGCCACGGCGGCCACTGCAGCGCGGCCGCCGAGTTCGTGATCGCGCGTCATGACTTGAGCGTGAGCTGTCATTTTTTCGACCTTTTGCTGTTCGGGATCTGACATCCTAACGCCTTTTTCGCGTCAGCCGTTCCCCCTCCCCGACTTGCTCCTGACAACTTTGGCAGCTTTGCCGATGGCGCTGAGCGAGATCCTCTTTTAACTTCAGCGGATTATCAGGGGAGATTCATGGGCAAGGGACGGGTCGAGGCATTCACCGATGGCGTGGTCGCCATCATCATCACCATCATGGTGCTGGAATTGAAGGTGCCGCATGGCGAGGATTTTTCCGCGCTGGCACCGCTCTGGCCGATCTTCCTCAGCTATGTGCTGTCCTTCATCAATGTCGGCATCTACTGGAACAATTTGCACAACATGTTCCATACCGTGCAGCGGGTCGACGGCCGTGTGCTTTGGGCGAACCTCAACCTGCTGTTCTGGCTGTCGCTGATGCCGGCGACGACAGCCTTCATGGGTGAGAACCATTTCGCGCCGGTGCCGGTCGCCGTCTACGGTGTTGACCTGGCGCTCTGCGCCATCGGCTTCAACATCCTCACCATGGCCCTGCATCGGCTGCACGGCAGCGAGAGCCTTTTCGCCCGGGCGTTGGGCAATGACCTCAAGGGAAAAATCTCGCTGGTGCTCTATCTTTCCGCCATCGCGCTGACCTTCGTCAATCACTGGATCGGTGTCGCGATCTATATCCTGGTGGCGATGGTCTGGTTCGTGCCAGACAGGCGCTTCGAGCGGCTAATCGAGAAATAGACGGATCATGATCCCGAACCGAAGGATCGCGTCAGCGAAAAGTGGATGCCGGTTTCGGGAAAGATCATGGTCAAACGAGACGATAGGCCCCGTCCCGAATTCTATCGGGATGGAACAGGCTCTAGCCTCGCATTTCTTTCAGCTTTTCCGCTACTGAGGCGGCAAGGTCGGCGTAGCGCTCCTCCAGCCGCTCGGCCGCTTTGATCACTGAAAAATCATGGCCGAATTTTTCCAGCGCCATGCGCAGCTTTTCGACAAACTCCGCCTGTTTTTCGAGCGCCGAAAACAGCGTTTTCACTTGCGCTTCGCTGATGTCGGGATTGGCAAGCATTTGCGGCACTTCGCGGCTCATCTGGTCGCCGGTTGCGGTCTGTTCTTTCAGGATCTCGATCCAGTCGGTCAATCGTCAGTCTCCTTTTTCAATATCAGCATGCGCAGCGCCCGCCGACGCGGTCAACCCGAAGATGCCGGCATCGGCTTGCGCGAGCCTCGTTCCGCGCTAAGTTCGCCGCGGCCAGAACAGGAGAACATCATGACCACCGACGCCGAGATCCAGACCGCCCTACCCGCACTTGCCTCCGGTAATGTCGCCGTCATCACCGGCGCGGCCAGCGGTATCGGCTTTGCCGCTGCCAAACGGCTGGCGGCGATGGGCATGAAGATCGTACTGGCCGACATCGGCGGCGCACGCCTCGATGAGGCCCGACACGCCGTCGCCGCCATCGCCGGCGACAGCGCCGTGCTTGCCGTTGCCACTGACGTCTCGAAAGCCGACGAGCTCGACCGTCTGGCCGAAAGGACATCCGGCACTTTCGGCGACGTATCGCTGCTGATGAACAATGCCGGCGTTGGCAACAACCCCGGCAAGCCGTGGGAGAACCGTGACGCCTGGAAGCGACTGCTGGACATCAATTTCTGGGGTGTCGTGCATGGCGTCGAGGCCTTCGCGCCACGCATGCTGGCGGCGGGAAAGCCCGGCCTGATTGTCAACACCGGCTCCAAGCAAGGCATTACCACGCCGCCCGGCAACCTCGCCTACAACGTCTCCAAGGCTGGCCTGAAGACCTATACCGAGGGCCTTGCACACGCGCTGCGCAACGAGCCCGGCGCCAGTGTCGCGGCGCATCTGCTCATTCCGGGGTTCACTTTTACCGGCCTGACCGAAGGTGCGACCGAAAAGCCGGCCGGCGCCTGGACCGGCGAGCAGGTCATCGACTTCATGCTCGCCTCGCTGCTGCGTGGCGATTTCTACATCCTGTGCCCCGATAACGAGGCGACCCGGTCCATGGACGAAAAGCGTATGGCCTGGGCGATTGGCGACATCATCGAGAACCGCCCTGCCCTGTCGCGCTGGCACCCGGACTACAAGGAAGCCTTTGCAGCATTCATGAAATGATCCCGTTCGCGCAGGCTCTGTTGGGAAGCCTGACAACAAGCTCGCTCACGCCGCCGAGTGCTTCTTCGCGTTGCGCTTTTTAGCCACCGCCTTGGCTGCGGCCATGTCGGCGATCTGTTCGTCGTGCCGCTTCGCCGCGCGTTCACATTTGGCGCGGATTTCCTCGAGCTCGGATTCGGTCAGATGCTCGATGCCGATAAAGGTATTCTTGGCTTTGCTGACGCGGATCAGCTCGTCGAGCTTGGCCTGGATAGCTGCACTGTCGCGGTTCTGGGTGTTCTGGATGAGAAACACCATCAGGAAGGTGACGATCGTGGTGCCGGTATTGATGACGAGCTGCCAGGTGTCGGAAAAGCCGAAAACCGGACCGCTTACAGCCCAGATCACAATGATCAGGAAACAGACGGCAAACGTCGGCGGCAGACCGGCAAGATGGGCGATATAGTTGGCGATCCTGGTGAACAGCTTTTCGATCATGGCAGGGGGAAACAATCGGCAGCTGCTTGGAGTTCCCTGCGGGGAGGAATTCACGGTCAAACCGCGCACGCGCCGCGCTCGTAACGGTCAGGTGCCGTCGTTTTCCCAGCGGTCGAGGAAAGCCTCGATGGGCAAGGCCTGCATGTCGGGGACTGCCCTGGCCAGTTTCTCGACCGGCCAGTCCCACCAGGCAAGACGTTCGATCCGTGCCGCAGTTTCCGGGCTGAAGCGCTGCCGCAATGGGCGGCCCGGAACGCCGGCGACGATTGCATAGGCCGGCACGTCTCGCGTCACTACCGCATTGGCACCAACGATCGCGCCATTGCCGATCACTATGCCAGGCATGATCACGGCGCCATGGCCGATCCAGACATCATGACCGATGCTGACGGCTTTCGCCCGCCGGCGGTCCCGGAACGCCTGATCGACACCCAGCCAGCGGAAATATTCGTTGGGCCGGTAGCTGATCTTGTGCTGCGTCAGCCGCTCGACCGGATGCTCCAGCGCATTGATGCGGCTGTTGGCGGCAATCGAGCAGAATTTGCCGATCGTCGTATAGATCGCCTCGGCATGGCGCTCGAAGTAGGAGAAGTCGCCGACCGTCACCTCGCGCAGGATGACCCGCTCGCCGATCGACGCATAGCGTCCAAGCTTGCATGCCTTCAGCTCCGCCGTCGGATGAATGCGCGGCTCGGGATCTTTCAGGACAAGGTGTTCGGGACGGTCCATGCGGGCGCTTTACGCCCGCGCGCATAGTCTCGCAAGCCGAGTGCAGCGCCGCACATCCGTTTGGGCGCCAAGGACCCTGTAGCACCTTAAGTCTCTATTTCGGCTTGCCGCTGGTCCACACCACGTTCTGGCCGTAGAGCGGCACAGTGGTGACCGACATTTTTGCCGAGCCATCCTGCACCTGCCGCGAATGCGACAGGTAAATCAGCGTCTCGTTGGCCTTGTCGTAGATGCGGTTCACCACCTGCTTTTTCCAGATCAGGCTGATGCCTTGCTTGAACACCTCCTCGCCGGCCTCGCTCATGTCGATGTCGCCAATGGTGATCGGCCCGGTCTGGCGGCAGGAGATCGAGGAATCGGACGGGTCCTCGAACCAGTTGCCTTTCTGCAGGCGGTCGATCATGCCGCGGTCGAAATAGGAGACGTGGCAGGTCACGCCCTCGACCTTCGGATCCTTGATCGCCTCGACGATGATGTCGTTGCCGAGCCAATCGACGCCGACCTTGCCGACTTCCTCGGCGGCGGCGGCGCCGGCACCAATGACAAGGCATGCGGCCAACGCGCCGCCAATCAGTTTTCGCAAAGAGGCCTCCTGCGGTTCGAATTTTGCCGACCTCAGGTGGGACGAACGGCAGCGCTTTGCAAGCAGATCGCCTCCCACAGCATTGCCGGTTGCGGCAACGCGACATCTTTGCGTCGGCGCGACCGAACCGCTAAGAGTGTTCGCCACGCCCAGGGCCTTCACGGCGCCAATCCGGCGCCCGATGGAAATAACGACGGACTTTCACTGATGATGCGTTCAATTCTGGTCGGTATTCTCGTCCTGATGGCGGCCGGAATCGGCTGGCTCACCTTCGACTGGTACCGCGGACATTATGGCGGCGAGCCGTTCGGAGCACCTTTCACGCTGGTCGACCAGAAGGGCGCGCCGGTCACCGAAGCCGCCTTTCGCGGCCACCCCAGCGTCGTCTTCTTCGGCTTCACCCATTGTCCGGAAGTCTGTCCGACCACGCTTTTCGAGTTGGCCGGCTGGCTGAAGACGATGGGCGATGACGGCAAGAGCCTGCGCGCCTATTTCGTTACGGTCGACCCGGAGCGCGACACGCCCGAAATCATGAACACTTATGTCAGCAATTTCTCCGATCGCATCCTCGGCATCACCGGCGATCCCGACAAGGTCCACGCCATGGCCAAGTCCTTCGGCATCTACTGGAAGAAAGTCGACACGAACGACGGCGACTACACGATGGACCACACCGCTTCGGTGCTGCTGCTCAATGCCAAGGGCGACTTCGCCGGCACTATAGCCTATGGCGAAAGCCCGGACGCCGCCATCGCCAAGCTCAAACGGCTGGCGGCGGAAGGTTGACATATCCGGTAATGACGCAGACGCGTTTGTATTTCACCGCGGGCAAGATCGAGGCTGATCGCATCTTCGCGGCGCTCGGTGCGGCGTTCGACGATGAGGGCCTGCCGATTGCGGTGCTCGAGGTCGACGAGGACCGCGACATCCACGAAGTATCGCTCTATGCCGACGACGACGTCGATGCGATCGAGGCGCGGCTTAGGAACATCCTTGCCGGACTGTCACTGTCGAAACCGATAGCGCGCGAAGCGCTGCCCGACATCGACTGGGTGGCGCGCTCGCTAGAGGGATTGAAGCCGGTGCGGGCCGGGCGCTTCTTCGTCCATGGCGCGCATGACCGCAGGAAGCGCCACAGCGGCGAGCTCGCCATCGAGATCGAGGCCGGCCTCGCCTTCGGCACCGGCCATCACGGCACTACCGCCGGCTGCCTCGAAATGCTGGAGCAGGTCATACGGCGCGAGCATCCGCGCAACGCGCTCGACCTTGGCACCGGCAGCGCGGTGCTCGCCATCGCGGTGGCCAAGCTCGCGCATATTCCGGTGCTGGCGACCGACATCGACCCCGTCGCCGTCAAGGTGGCCGCCGCCAATGCGCGGCTGAACCAGGTCAAGGGGTTTATTGAAACGGTAGCGGCGCCCGGTTTTCATCATCCGATCTTTGCCGCGCGTGCACCCTTCGACCTGATCGTCGCCAACATATTGGCGCGGCCGCTGATGCGTCTGGCGCCGCAAATGGCCGGACATATCGCGCTCGGTGGCTCGATCGTCTTATCGGGCATCCTCGGGCGCCAGCGCGACGCGGTAGTCGCAGCCTATGTCGGCCAGAAATTCCGGCACGTCCGCACCTTGCACCGCGAGGGCTGGGTGACGATTCACCTCAAGCGCTGAGGCGCAGCGCCTTCAACGCAAGCCGGAATCCGCTCGGACTTAGCGCGAGTTCGCCGCTTTCTTCAGCTGTTCGCGATCGTAGCCATGAGCTTTCAGCGTTTCGTCGTCAAAGCCAAGCAGAACGCCGCTCACATACCGGCTCGCTTCGCGCTGGCGAGCTTCGATCAGCGCGTTCACAGCGTTTCTGAAAAATCCGCGTCCGGGTGAAATCGTGGACATGACGGTCTCCTTTGCAGGGCAATAGGACTCTTTCCTCCACATGAAGAAGGTAAGCCTTGCTGACGCTTTTTGAAATCGCCGATTCTGCATGGCCTCCATGCGCAAAAGACGCTGTAGCGGCCGGCCATCATCGGTCCGAAATCGATTCCGATTTTCGAAGTCATGCGCTACGGTCGCGCCAGCATTCGAGGAGAGCCGACATGTTCCAGACCTTCGATTCCGCCGGCGATCCGGCCGTTGGCAAGCCGCGCGTGGCAATGCTGCGCCAATGGTTGGCGGCGAACGGGCTGGATGGCTTCATCGTGCCCCGTGCCGACGAGCACCAGGGCGAATATGTCGCCGACCGCTCGGCACGGCTGAAATGGCTGACCGGCTTCAGCGGCTCGGCCGGAGTCGCCATTGTGCTTGGCGAGCGCGCCGTCATGTTTGTCGACGGGCGCTACACGCTGCAGGTGCGCCAGGAGGTCGATCTCGACATCTTTTCGATCGAGAGCCTTGTCGACAACCCGCCGGCCAACTGGATCAAGGACAATCTCGGCCAGGGCGTGCGGTTGGGCTTCGATCCGTGGCTGCATACGATCAGCGACGTCAAGGCGCTGAAGGCTTCGGCCGAGAAATCAGGCGCGGTACTGGTGCCGCTCGACGAGAATCCGATCGACGCCATCTGGCAGGACCAGCCCGGGCCGCCACTGGCGCCGGTCGAGATCCACCCGATCGGCTTTGCCGGCGAACTGGCCAAGGACAAGCTGGTGCGGCTGGCGGCGGCCATCGAGAAGGACGGCGCCACCCATGCCGTGCTGACCGACCCCTCCTCCATCGCCTGGGCCTTCGACATTCGTGGCGGCGACGTACCGCACACACCGCTGGCGCTCGGCTTTGCCGTGCTGGCCGCCGACGGGTCGCATCTGCTTTTCATGGACCAGCGCAAGTTTTCGCGCACCGTCGCGGCCTATCTGACGCAACTCGCTGAATTGCACGACCCAGGTGAATTCGAAACGGCAATCGTCACCCGGGCCAAGGGCGGCGCAAAAATCGCGCTGGACCCGGTTCTAGCGGCGGACAAGCTCAGGATGCTGGTCGAGGATAATGGCGGCACCGTCATTGCCGTGCCCGATCCGGCCCGCATTCCACGCGCAACAAAGAACAAAGCTGAGATCGCCGGCGCCCGCGCCGCGCATCGCCGCGACGGCGCCGCGGTCGCCAAGCTGCTGTGCTGGCTCGACCGCCAGAAGCCCGGCACGCTCGACGAAATCGCCGTTGTCACAAGGCTTGAGGAGACGCGCCGGCAAACCGGCGAAGAAACACAGATGCCGCTGCGCGACGTATCGTTCGATACCATCTCCGGCGCTGGTCCTAACGGCGCCATCATGCACTACCGCGTCTCCCGCGCCACCAATCGCAAACCGCGAGATGGCGAGCTGTTCCTGCTCGATTCCGGCGGGCAGTACCAGGACGGCACCACCGACATCACCCGCACCGTGCCGATCGGCACGCCAACCGAGGAGATGCGCGAGCGCTTCACGCTGGTGCTGAAGGGCATGATCGGCATCTCCATGCTGCGCTTCCCCCAGGGCACGCGCGGCTCCGAGATCGATGCCGTAGCCCGCCTGGCGCTGTGGAGACACGGCTGCGATTTCGCCCATGGCACCGGGCACGGTGTCGGTTCCTATCTTGCCGTGCACGAGGGCCCGCAGCGTATCGCCAAGACCGGCACCGAAAAGCTGCTGGCCGGCATGATCGTCTCCAATGAGCCCGGCTATTACAAGGAAGGTTCTTACGGCATCCGCATAGAGAACCTGGTCCTGGTGACGCCGGCTGAGGCAATCGAGGGCGGCGACATCGCCATGCATGGCTTCGAGACACTGACGCTGGTCCCGATCGACAAGCGGCTGGTCCGATCGGACCTCTTAACCCGTGACGAGCTCCATTGGCTCGACGAATACCATGCGCGGGTGCTGGCCGAGATCGGACCTATGCTCGACGGCGAAACGCTGGCCTGGCTGGAAAAAGCAACCGCCCCGCTGCCGCACGACTTCAAGCAATAGCTGCGGTCGCAACGCCGGTTGACAGGCTTTGCTCCGCAAGCAGTTCCTGCAAAGCCGTGACGTTAGGAGAACCGGCTCCCTTGCGCCAGAACAACACCGTGACGGCGTTGTCTTCGTCAGCGGGCAGTTCGTGCAGCTTTAGCCAGCGGCTCTCCGGGAAACCCGAAAGCACACTTTTCGGCATCAGCGCTATGCCCATGCCAGCCACCACGCAACCAAGGATGGCATGGTATGAACCAAGCTCGATGGTTTTCTCGGCCATAAACCCTCTGCGCGCATACCATTGTTCCAGCCGCTTGCGGTGCGGGCAGCCGTGCTCGAAGGCTATCATGGTTTTGGGCATGTCGAGGCGGTCATCGATCGAAACGCGCGATGCCGCCGAGACGATGACCAATTGCTCCTGGAATGCTGACTGCTTTTCGAACGGAGCGTCGGCGATCGGCTCGGCGGCGAAGGCTGCATCGAGGTCGCCGGCAAGCATGGCGGTCGCGAGAACCTGCGGATTGCCGGTGCGCAACTGGATTTCCACTTCGGGATAACGTGCGTGATAATCGGCGAGCAGACTTGGAAGCCGTGCCGCGGCGGTGCTCTCCATGGCACCTAGGCGAAGCGTGCCGCGCGGGCGTGGATCGAGCATCGCCGTTCGCGCCTCCTCCGCAAGCGCCAGCAGCCGATCCGCATAGCCGACCAATTTGTGACCGGCCGGCGATACGTGCAGGCGCTTGCCCTCCCGGATAAACAGCTGCACCCCGAGATCTTCCTCGAGCTGCCGGATGCGTGTGGTCACGTTCGACTGCACGCGAAACAGTTTTTCCGCCGCCCTGGTGATTCCGCCCTCGCGCACCACCGTGCGGAAGATGCGCAGATCGGCCAAATCCATACATCTCTCCTGGAGAACATAACGATCTTAATTATTCATTTTAGCTGATTAGGCCTTTGCCGTAAATCACCGGTGCAGCTGCCGATCAACACGGCAAACCAGGAGAGATGGAAAATGTCGCGTGAGCCCTTCGACATCCAGCCGATCGATCTAAGCGCATTGACGCCGAAGCAGCGCGAGGCGCTCTATAGCCGCGCCGTACGTCGCGCCCACCAGGAGAGAGCGGAGGCGATCCGGCTGAGCCTGTCGCGGGTCGGCGCGGCAATAGTCGCTGCGGTAAAGCGCATGTGTGCTCTCGCCGCCAAGGCAAAAGTCGATCAGCCGACGAGCTGCCGCGCGAGGATCAGCACGGCAGCACCCGCCAGGAACATCGCCATCAGCCCGCCGCGCAGTGAGACAAGGCCGGCAACGATCAAGGCTGCCCATTCCGCCGGTCCGGCGCTGAGCGCCGCCGGCGCCACCAGCGTGGTCAGCACCGCCGCCGGCACGGCGCTGAGCCCGGCTTCGACGCGCGGATGGATATGATCGAAGCGTGAGATCACCAGATGACCGCCGATGCGGGTCAGATAGGTCGCGATCGAAGCGGCGATGATGATCCACAAGGTCGTGCTCATGGCCGTGCCTCCACGCCGCTGTGGCGGGGCGGCACGATGACGGCGAGCAGCACGCCGGCCAGCGCACCGATGGAAACATGCCAGGGCGAGCCGACCGTCTTGTAGGCAATGATGGAGGCGGCAGCGCTGGCGACGACCACCGGCAGCCACAGCGGCCGCTTGCGGAAGCTCATGACCAGGCCGAGAAAATAGATCGGCAGCAGGAAATCGACGCCCAGTGCATGGGTGTCGGGAATAAGCTTGCCGAACATCGCGCCGAGCGCGCTTTCGATGATCCAGAACACATAGACCGGCAGCCCAAGCCCCATATACCAGGTGAACCCGACGGTCTCGCCGGCCTCCGCCTTGCGCTCGGCCACCGCGAACTGCGGATCGGTAAGCACGAAGTAGCCTATCGCCTGCTGGATCAGTGGCCAATGCGCGATGCGCCGGCCGATACCGGCCGAATAGAGCACATGGCGAAAATTCACAGCGAAGATCGACAGCACGATCAGCCACGGCGCGACATGCTGGCCGAACAGCTCGATGCCGACCATCTGGCTGGCGCCGCCGAACACCGTTGCGCTCATCAGGAACGCTTCGAGCACGGAAAACCCGTTGTCGACTGCGAGCGCCCCGAACAGCAACGCAAACGGCGCCGACGCCACCACGACGGGCATGCTGAGCCGCACGCCGTCCCAGAAATCGTTTTTCGCGCTGTTTTCGGAGATTGCTTCCGCCGACATCGACCGCTCCTCGGGAAGGGCCTATGTAGGGAGGGCGGTCCGGCTTGTCACACCAATTCGCTTGAGGCAAACGATCAGCGGAAATGACAGCTGAAGCGTCGCGGCAAGCGCGCTCCAGTGCCCAGTGGATAAAATCAGACGCTTGGCACCTGGGAGGGCATATCCGTTGGCGCCCATCGGTCCTTGCCGAAGTGGCGGCCACAGACCAGGGCCAGAGGTGGTTCCCCAGAGGTGGTTGCAATGAGCGAATTTTTCATCGATCCAAAATTCGGTCGCCTGGCCTTCGGCGCCGATCCCGGCAGCTATCACGCGACGCGGCCTGGCTATCCTGATTGGGTATTCGAAATTCTATGTGAACGGTGCGGTCTCGCGCATGGCACGACGACGTTCGAGATTGGCGCAGGTACAGGAACTGCTACGCGCCGCTTACTCGAACTGGGCGCGAGTCCGATGCTCGCCATCGAGCCGGATTCTCGCCTCGCGACTTTCCTTTGCGAGACTATTCAGGACAAGGCGCTCTCGGTGAGCGTCTCTGCGTTTGAGGATGCCGTCCTTGAGAAGGCCGGTTTTGATCTCGGCGTCAGCGCCACTGCCTTTCATTGGCTGGACGAGGACATGGCGCTGGTCAAGGTCGCCGAGCTGCTTCGGCCGGGCGGCTGGTGGGCAATGGTCTGGAATGTATTCGGCGACAACAGTCGCCCTGATCCCTTTCATGATGCGACGAAGGCACTGCTTGAAGGACCTTCGAGCCCTTCGGCGGGCTCAAATGGTATTCCGTTCGCGCTTGATGCCGAGGCCCGCGTGGCGGCGCTGGAGCGAACCGGCGCGTTCGATGCCATCGAACAGCGGACAAGCGTCTGGTCGCTCGTCCTCGATCCTGACCAGACGGTCGCCCTCTATGCCACTTTTTCCAATATCAACATCCGCAGCGACCGCGAAGCAATCCTCGCGGAGCTGGGGCGCATCGTCCGCGACGAGTTCCAAGGCTCCATAACCCGCAACATGACCACCAGCCTCTACACTGCGCGGCGCATTTGACCGTCTGATTTATCCGCTAGACTAGTTTCCGTCCACAAACGCCCATTTTGGTGAGCGTTTACAGAGGTTTGCCGCAGGAAGAAACGTCGTTTGCGGTACCGGCCGA